>JALZVA010000253.1 GCA_023301335.1 Akkermansiaceae bacterium | reverse complement strand
CAATAGAACCTGGCAGCACAGAAGCGACTTCCTCTAGCGGCTAGAAGTGGCCCCATGAAACGGAGCCAGTGACCTATTAAAAAAATCGTGATGTTAAACGGACTAAGTCCCTCAGAATTATCACGAAAAATAGCAGCGTAATGAGATCTTGTCGCTTTCGTTAGAAATTATTCTTTAAAAATTTGAATTTGCTATCTCGATATTATAGAGACTATAAATTCTTGTACAAGCTCTAATTGACTATATTTATATTTAAAATGCACTAAAAACTGAGAAACTTCAGCTCTAATTCCATACTCTATGCTCCGAATATTTCTTCTCCCACTAGAATAAATAAAAAGCGTTTTTCTTTTTTCTGTAAATCATTATTGCAAACTCACTTTACTTTAGATAGATACAAATGTATGGATAATAACATGGAGGTAATGATTACCCCACCTAGCCTTGAGCTTCGGTGTTCCCCTGTGTGTTTAAAAGGTGAGCTTAATCATTTTATAATCGCTAATGATAGTTTCCAGAATCACCGTCTCTCCTACCTCAAAGAGAATCATTTTAAATTTGTAACTATAGCTAGCCGCGACCAAACGACTATCTATATGCCAGAAAATATTTGGGCAGCGGCTGAAGATTTGGCTCGTCTCTCTGAGCATCCATCTCCTATCCGCTTAATGGATGAGAATCAGAGATTACTAGCATGGAAAGGCCCACCAAGGTGGCAAGATTGTCTGGATATGATACCTTCCACAAAGCCTAGTGTGCGAGTGCAATATCCTTGGCATTTGCTGAAGCTCAATGAAATTATCGGCGCCACAATCAAGACGAAAAATAATGGCGACTCAGTAAGTCCGCTAAGCGAAGTGAGGGGTTCAGTGACACTCGGTGAAGGGTCACGTATCCTAGCGGGTGTGACAATTGAAGGAAATGTCTCTATTGGCAAAAATACACGTGTTGGGCCTAATTGCTACATCAGAGGCACGACCTCGATTGGCGATAATTGTATCATTGGGAATGCTGTTGAGATTAAAAATTCTATTATTGGAAATAACACCTCGGTTGCTCATTTGACTTATGTGGGCGACTCTATCCTTAGTTCACATATTAACCTAGGGCCTTGCAGCGTTCTCTCTAACACAAGTAATGATGACTCTGAGCACACCGTGAATTATGGTAATAAAGTGGTCCGCACCGGCACGAACAAGCTTGGCTCTTTTGTCGGGGAGTATACCCGCACTGCTGCGAACACAGTGATCTGTCCAGCTACGCTCATCCCCCCACACACGAAGACTGAATCAGGTACGGTACTGAACTAAAAAAGCCGTAGGGAAGATCACTCTCCCATACGGCTTTAGTTGAATCTCGAGTAACTTATTCAGCTACTGCGTTAGCGATGAGCTCAAGGAACATTTCAGGATCGAGAGATGCGCCTCCGACTAGTGCTCCGTCGATATCTGGCTGACCAAGAAGCTCCTTCGCATTAGCTGGCTTCACTGATCCACCGTATTGGATACGCACGGCTTCAGCGGCCTCAGCTCCATATAAGTCCTGCACTACTGAGCGTACAAACTTCTGAGTGTCCTGTGCCTGTTCGGCTGATGCGGTTACACCTGTGCCGATTGCCCAGACTGGCTCATAAGCAATCACGATATTAGAAATGTCAGAAATCCCTTCAAGACCTTCTGATACCTGTGAACGTAGCACGTCCTCTAGCTTACCGCCTTCTCTTTCTTCTAGTGTCTCACCAATACAGAAAAGTGGAGTGATCTCGGCTGCGAGTGATTTTTTAAGCTTTGCGTTGATGATGCAGTTTGTCTCTCCGTAGATGCTACGGCGCTCGCTGTGTCCGATGATGGCGTAATTCACGAACAGCTCTTTAAGCATGCTTGTGGATGTCTCTCCTGTGAAGGCTCCGCTTTCCTGCTCAGAAATATTCTGAGCGGATAGGCCGACACATGGGTTCACATCATTGATGAGTTCTGATGCGGTAGGGATGGCAAGGAAGTTAGGGGCGATAACGATGTCCGCCTTGTCCACTAGCTCGTCTACTTTAGCGAGAAATGTTTCAAGAAATTCAGCAGCTTCTGCTGGTCCTTTGTTCATTTTCCAATTTGCTGCGATGATTAGTTTTCTCATTATATATAAGTGGTTATTTTATTTAGTAAGTACGTTTGGTTATTACGCGTCTGTGAGTGCGGCAACTCCAGGGAGTTCTTTCCCTTCAAGTAATTCAAGTGAGGCTCCTCCTCCTGTTGACAGGAAGCTGAACTTTTCAGCGGAGCTGAATTTGTTAGCGGCGGTGACAGAGTCTCCTCCACCAACGATGGTGAGAGCATCTGCGTTTGCCACGGCTTCTGTGAGAGCGATCGTTCCTTTGGCGAAGTTCTCCAGCTCGAATACTCCCATTGGGCCATTCCAAAGGATCGTCTTAGCTCTGGCTACAACTTCTTTAAAGTCTTCGATGGCTATGTCACCGATGTCGATGCCTTCCCAGTCGTCTTCGATCTCTCCTCCATCTGCATATGGTGCAGTGACTTTAGTCTCTGCTGTAGGAGAAAATTCCTGAGTAATGCGTGTGTCAGCAGGCAGGTGGAACTGAATCCCCTTTTGCTCGGCTTCGACAAGAATCTCTTTAGCAAGCTCCACGAAATCAGGCTCTACGAGTGATTTTCCAACCTTGTAGCCTTGGGCTAGCCGGAAGGTGTAAGCCATGGCTCCACCGATGATGAACTCGTCTGCTTTTGCCATCATTGCTTTGATGACTTGAATTTTATCAGAAACTTTTGCGCCTCCCATGATGGCAAGGAATGGCTTTCCAGGGGAACTAAGCTTACTTCCTAAGAAGTCTAACTCTTTTTCAATCAAGAATCCCATGGCTGACTGGCCTACGAAAGCTGTCACTCCTGCTGTGGAGGCGTGTGCTCTGTGTGCGGTACCAAAGGCGTCATTGACGAAGATCTCGGCATTCCCTGCGAGCTTTTCTGAAAGGTCTGCGCAATTTTTTGTCTCTCCTTCTTCAAAGCGTGTATTTTCTAACAACATAACTCCGCCTTCTGTAAGTGCTGCACGTTTTGCCGCGGCATCGTCTCCCACTGTGTCTGTAGCAAAGGCAACTTCTACTCCTAAATGTTTTGAAAGGCTCACGGCTACTGGCTCCAGGCTCTCTCTCTTCTTAGCTGGTCTTCCCTTGTGTGAGCAGAGCACGAGCTTTGCGCCTCCATCTAATAAATGCTTAATGGTAGGAAGGGCTCCTAAAATGCGTGTCTCGTCAGTGATCTGGTTAGAGTCATCATAAGGGACATTAAAGTCTGCACGCATCAGCACTTCTTTTCCTTTTACATCGATATCGCGGATTGTTAATTTAGGCATGAGTTGGTTCGTTAATTTTTAAAGAAAAAAAAGGGAAGGCTCTGAACCTTCCCTCTGGTAATACAGTTAGTGTATTAAAGGGATCTCTAATTAGATGCTAGCTCCTAGCATTGCGAGACCTTCTGCAGCACGGTTTGAGTAACCCCACTCGTTGTCATACCATGAAGCAAGCTTCACCATAGTTCCGTCAACGATTGTGCAGCCTGCATCATAAATAGAGCTGTGAGGATCAGAAACGATGTCCTGAAGAACGATCGGCTCGTCTGTGAACTTTAGCACACCTTTAAGTGGGCCGTCAGCGGCTGTCTTAAATGCTGCGTGCACTTCTTCAAGTGTAGCAGCCTTCTTGAGGATACATACAAAGTCAGTGATCGATCCAGTAGGAGTTGGCACACGGTAAGAGTTTCCGTTAAGCTTTCCTTTAAGAGATGGGATAACTTCACCGATTGCCTTTGCAGCACCAGTAGAAGTAGGGATAATATTCAATGCTGCTGCACGTGAACGGCGTAGGTCACTGTGCGGTAGGTCAAGAATACGCTGGTCATTTGTGTAAGAGTGAATCGTAGCCATCATTCCCTGAACGAGGCCAAAGGAATCATCAAGTACCTTCACCATAGGAGCAAGGCAGTTTGTTGTGCAAGAAGCGTTAGAAACGATATGGTGCTTAGAAGCATCATACTCATTATCATTGATACCGATACACATAGTGAGATCTGGTCCCTTAGCTGGAGCAGAGATAAGAACCTTCTTAGCTCCTGCATCGATGTGCTTCTGTGAACCTTCCTGAGAAGCGAAGAATCCTGTGGATTCGAGAACGACGTCAACGCCCCACTCTTTCCAAGGAAGTTCTTCAGGGTTACGCTGTGCAGTTGCGTGAATCTTGTGGCCGTTAACAATCAGGAATTCGTCATCATAAGAGATTTCTGCATCAAGAACTCCTTGTGAAGAATCATACCTAAGAAGGTGTGCGAGTGTCTTGTTGTCAGTTAAGTCGTTAATTGCAACTAGGTTCTCAAGCTCTCCTTTTTCGATGAGCGCGCGAAGTACATTGCGCCCGATGCGCCCAAATCCGTTGATAGCATATGTAGCCATAGTTTTTATATAAGTGATCTGTTGTTTTCTTATTAGAGGTAGAATCATCTCCCCAAGAGTTGGGGATTATGCAGGCAAAAAGTAGCACGTCAACACTTGGTTCTCTAATGTCTGACATTCTCGTTTTTACAGAGCCTAGAATGAGTGTATTTTTAAAAATTTAGATGGAGTGGAGTGCCTACAGATGCGCTTCAGCGGTTGGTATCGACTATTTTTCATGCTGCTTGACTTAACCTTCAGCAAGCTTTAGATCCTAGATAACGCTTTATGAAACACATTCTTGCCGCTGACCAATTTTCTCGCTCTGAGCTCGATCACCTCATCTCTAGGTCTCAGGAAATGGAGCGTATTTTAAAGTCTGGAGGCTCCGAGCTTCTCCGAGGAAAAATTTTAGGAGCATTATTCTATGAACCTTCCACGCGGACGCGTCTTTCCTTTGAAACAGCGATGATGCGCTTAGGAGGAAATGTGATTTCCGAGACTGATGTCACTTTTTCATCCATCACAAAGGGTGAGGTCATCGAGGATACGATCCGAATCGTCGGAGGGTATGCGGATGTCATTGCGATAAGAACCAAGCAAAAAGGAGAGGCTAAGCTCGCTGCGCACTACTCCCCTGTCCCCATCCTCAATGGCGGTGACGGCGCGGGGGAGCACCCAACACAATCTTTACTCGATCTCTACACCATTTCTAAGCACCATGCTCTAGGGGAAAAAGCTCTCACTGTGACCTTTGTCGGAGACCTGAAACATGGCCGCACTGTGCACTCGCTCTCTAATGTACTTCGGCATTATGAGGGAGTCACGATCAACTTTGTAGCTCCTGATGTGATCCAAATCCCGGAGGAATACACACGTCCGGAGGATAGGCTATCTACCACTCTGAGTGATGAGATCATCAGCGGCTCAGATGTGATCTACGACACCCGTATGCAAAAAGAGCGATTTGAGGATTTGGATGATTTCCTTAAAGTTAAGAATTCATTCATTTTCACACCAGAGATGGTCAGCAAGATGCCTGCTGATGGCACGTTGATGCACCCTCTTCCACGCGTGAACGAGATCCTCCAGTCGGTCGACACGCTCCCGCAAGCAAAATACTTCGAGCAGGCTCTTAACGGAGTCCCAGTCAGGATGGCTCTGATGGCTGAGGTCCTAGGAATGTAAGAGCCCTTCATTTTTTTATTATAAAATCCCCACTACTTCTTTAATCCTTTCTCAACTTCACAAGTATGTTTAAGTATCTACTTCTCTCATTTACATTTCTCAGTTCTCTCTCATTTGGAAAAACTGACATGTTTATTCCCCTGTCCTCTAAAATTTTTCCAGATGGAAAGCACCTTGCCTTCTCTTGGGGTGGAGACATCTGGAAAGCTCCGCTCCATGGTGGCGAGGCAGTCCGCCTGATCCAGCACCCAGCTTATGACAGTCGTCCCCATTTTTCCCCAGACGGTAATACCCTTTATTTTAATAGTAACCGCAATGGGGTGTATCAGATCTTTAAGAAAAATTTAACTACTGGCATTGTCGATCAAGTTACTCAATTCACAGAGGACACCTTTTTAGACGACCTCAGTAGGGATGGAAAATCCTTACTTACTATGGGGTTTCGTGACTTCCACGAGTCCCGCCCGATGCGACTCTTTCAGGTCGATCTCACGACCCCTTCAGCAGAGACTCTACTTTTCAACACCTCAGGAAAAAACGGTGCGTATTCCCCAGACGGAACAAAAATCCTCTTCAATCGTCAGGGAGTAGGCTCCTACCGTAAGCAATACCGAGGGTCTCAAGCTAGTCAGCTTTGGCTCTACGACAGGCAGTCCAAGCGGTTTTCTCAACCTGTCCAATCAGACAAGGGAGTCCGTGACGCTCTTTGGAAACCTGACGGAAAGGGATTTTACTACACCTCACAAGAAGACGGTACGTTTAATCTCTACAGCTATGATTTCACTAATAGCCAAAGCACACAGCTCACCACCTTCATCGACGATGGTATCATTGCTCCTGCGATTTCCAGAGATGGAAAATCAATCACCTTCCAACACTTATTTCATCTCTATCACCTCTCCACAGCGCCTGGTTCTAAGCCGGAAAAACTACATATTTATCACCAACAATCAGACCTCAACGATCCCTTCAAAGATGTCACTATCACTAAAGCTTCTGATGTTGGGTTTTCAAAAAGTGGTTTGGAGATAGCCCTCATTGCCAATCACGACCTCTATGTGATGGATACGGTTCTTAAAGAACCTGTTCCTGTCACCACTAGTCCTGAGCGCGAGTCTATGCCAGCCTTTGGAAAAGACAACAAAGAGCTCTTCTACCTTAAAGATGATGG
>JALZVA010000252.1 GCA_023301335.1 Akkermansiaceae bacterium | reverse complement strand
TCCCCGTTCATTTATGCGCAACCTCATCAAGAAGAAGAGATGGAACCAGCTCAGCCATTCCTCTGACACTCTCTTCACCCCTCATTTATTCTCTTAAAACATTGCCACCCAAGCCTGCTCTCATGTATTTATTCTCGTAGAGAATATGCAAAACGCCCACTTCTACCTTCACCACCACCCTTGCCAGAAAGTCTTGGTGGAGCGATTGATTGAAAAACTTTCCTCAGAAGGTGCGGGTTCTCTTTTCTATCAATCCAAAGTGCTTGTTAGAAACCAAGGCATGGCGACCTGGATAAAACAGCAAATGGCGTCTTCCGCTGCACAGATTTCGATGCAGGTGGAATTCCCTCAGCCTCATAGTTTCTTAACAAATATTCTGGCTCCTAGTTCAGTAAACACGGAAGCACTCTTATGGAAAATCTATGCCACTCTTCCCGCCTTGTTAGAAAAGCCAAGTTTTTACACCCTACGGGAGTATCTACAACATGACTCCCCAGCTCAGCAAAAAATCAAGCAGTACCAACTCGCTGCAAAACTCGCTGCACTCTTCGACAAGTACCTCCTCTTCCGCCCAGAATGGATCGAAAAGTGGAATTGCCAGGAGTCCGCACTTCCCGCTCCTCATGAGAAATGGCAGCGAGAGTTATGGGCAGAAATAGGAGGGCGCGATCTCACTCACTGGTCACAGGAAATCGACAAGCTCCATACCCAAATAGAGCAACATACACTTCCTGAAGCTGTGCACCTCTTTGGTGTCTCAAACTTTGCTCCCGCATATTTAAAATTCCTCTACACCCTCAGTTCTCACGTTCCCGTTCATATCTACTGGCTTAACCCTGTGGATGGATACTGGGGAGACGCCCCTAGCCAGCGCGAATGGATTCTCCAGAACTCTTTTAACGAAGAGGTCGATCCTTTTGCCCATAACCCTCTCATCGCTAGTTTTGGTCGTATGGGAAGAGAGTATGCGCACAATATCTACGGCGGTAGTGCCTATGAATATTTAGTCCAAGAACAAGACTTTAACCTTCCTGAAAATCCTGAACCAACGACGCAGTTAGAATCTATTCAGCAAAATTTACGCTCTAACTCTCTTCAACACGTTCAGGCATTCTCTGATGACTCTGTAAGTATTCACGCCTGTCATAGCCCCCTTCGAGAAGTTCAGGTTCTTAAAAACTACCTACTTGGTTTATCTACTAAGCAAGCCATAGACACAGGAGATGTGCTGGTCATGTGCACAGACATCAACGCTTACGCCCCCTTCATCGAAACCGTCTTTGGTAACTACCAAGAAACGAAGGATCATAATCCACTAGCATTCCGTATCGCAGATAGAAACAGCCCCATCGATAACCCTAACATCGCCATTCTCCCCACCATCATGAGGCTGCGCTCTTCGCGCTTCACTAATCAAGATGCTCTCCGAATTCTTCAAACTCCAGCCATTCTTCATCACTTTAAACTTACCAAAGAAGATATTGCCACCCTCACAGAATGGATCGACCGCAATGGCATTCGCTGGGGCTTCCACGCACAACATATCGAACAAAAAATAGGCGCCAAAATCAATGCGCATTGGACTTGGGAAGAAGGGCTTAATCGCATGCTACTAGGCATCACCATGCCTAGTGATAGTTCCGGTTCTCTCGCTTGGAATGAGATCGTTCCTTTTACCGATATCGAAGGATCCGACACCCGCATTCTCGCTTCACTCTGTGACTTCATCCAGTGGTGTAAACATATTTACCACGCCCTCGGAGAGGAATACAGCCTTGCCGAGTGGATCGATAAAACGAGGGACTGGATCACTCTAGGGTTTTCCGATCACGAAGACTTTCAGCAGGCGCTACAGCTCATGTATAAGTCCCTCGAATCTCTCAGCGCCTCAACAGAGTATATCGACTCACCGATCCCATCCTCTATTTTTAGTGAGCATTTCAGTGCCCTCCTCCACGCCGAAGGATCCCCCTACGGCTTCCTCTCTGGAAATATAACCTTCTGTGAGATGAAACCAATGCGTTCTATCCCAGCTGAAACTATCTGCATGTTAGGAATGAACTACGACGCATTCCCTCGAACCGATAGTGAGATCCAGTTCGACCTCACTCGCCACCAGCGTCTTGAAGGCGACCGCTCCTCACGCGATGACGATCTCTATCTTTTCTTAGAGACTATCCTCTCTGCAAAGAAGCAGCTATTCATGAGCTATGTTGGCTTTTCTATCAAAGACGGCACCAAACTCCCTCCCTCCACTTCTCTCCAGACACTTATCGATCACACTAAGGGGCTAGAGAGCGCTGTTCATGAGGAGAAGCTACATGACTTCGACCCTCACTATTTTGATAGCCAGCAGCCCATCAGCTTTGATTCCTACTTATGCTCTGCTGCTAAACAGCTTTTCTTAGAAAAATCTACGATCCCAAAAACGGCGATCACGTCTAACCATGTCACCCTCCCAGAATCATTGCACATTGACGCCTTCATCTCCGCGCTCACCAACCCCTCGCGCTACTTCCTCACCCATTGCTTACAAGCAAAGGCACATTACACAGACGATCCCTTAGCAGAAAACGAACCGATTGAAATGAACGGACTCACTGCATGGGGCATCAAAAACCAACTCCTTCACAACGATTCCGACCCCAAGAGCCTCTTACAAAAACTTCAACAAACCTCTGCCCTTCCACCAGAGAACATCGGTAAACATGCCTACGAAGATTACCTCGCAGCAGTCACACCCCTGAAAACTCTCTTACCTAACATCCAGAGAAAAGAAATCAGTCTCTCTATCGGAAACCTCCAATTCACTGGATCTATACCTGTTACCGAAGTAAATACCTCTCCTGTCGTCACCCTAGCAAGCTGCTCTAACAAATCCGTAAAAGACCAACTTCGGCTCCGTATCTACCAACTTTTATTCAGCTCCGCTCAAGGCTCTCCAGTAGAATCACAGCTCTACTTTTTAGAAAAAAATGAAGCGAAGATTCTCCACCTCTCTCCCGACCCTCAGTATGAAGCACACCTTCACGCTTTGGTTGAACTTTTTAAACAAGCTCACCTATCCCCACTTCCTCACTTTCCAAAAACCGCTGAAGCCTATTGGAATGCTAAGTTAAAACCCAACGACACGGAAGAGGAAA
>JALZVA010000251.1 GCA_023301335.1 Akkermansiaceae bacterium | reverse complement strand
CCTCAAGAAAAAGACACAGATGTCGGGCCATTGATTCACCCGAAAGAAGTGACTCGTGTCCACGAATGGGTGGAGGAAGCGATTGCTTCTGGGGCGAAGTGCCTGACCGGTGGTTCTGCACTTTCTGAGACTGCTTATCAGCCAACTGTATTGGACTCACCTGGCCCTGATACAAAGATCTCTAACATGGAAGTGTTTGGTCCGGTAACTGCGGTTTATGCGTTTGATGAGTTGGATGCGGCGATTGCGCTGGCCAATAATGTCGAGTGGTCCTTCCAAGCTTCCGTCTTTACTCAAAACCTGAAGACGGCGGAGTATGTAACCAATGCACTAGATGCCGCTACGGTGATGGTGAATGAACACACCGCATTCCGTACGGACTGGATGCCTTTTGCTGGCTGGGCGAGTTCTGGTTATGATACGGGAGGGGTGCCTTATACGTTCCACTCGATGACGCGGGAGAAGATGGTAGTTACACGTGTGTGATCACTTGAAATTTTCCTATTAGGGATACATTTATAACAAACAAGGCTCACAGAGATGTGGGCCTTGTTTGTGTAAAGGAGGATGTGGTTAGGGTGAAGATTAGTAGCTTCTACCCCAGATAGCACGTGCTTTGGTTGGCTTCCCTGTTAGGATACAGGGGGCTTCATTTCCGTCTTGCATGCCCTTAGGGAGACAGCGGATGGAGATTTTATGTTCCTTGCTGAGTTGTTCCTCTTGTTCCATGTCTCCTGCCCATGGGGTGACGAGCCAGCCAGGTTGTTCCTCACTCTTCCAGTGCTTGTGGAAGGTGTCTAGGTCTGTGCAATCTTGCATGTTCCCATCGCGGAGCTCAGTAGCGCGGCGGAGGAGTTCATCTTGAATTTCCTGCATGGTGCCGAGTACGGAGGAGAGAAACTCTTCTTGAGTGATAAAGGCTTTTTCAGTGACCGCTTGGTCGCGGCGTTGGAGGCAGACCTTTCCAGATTCAAGGTCGCGGGGACCGATCTCGATACGGATAGGAGCTCCTTTCTTCACCCATTCCCATTTCTTAGTACCTCCATTGAGGTCACGCTTATCCACGTGGACGCGGAGTAGCTCACCGTGGAAACGAAGCTCACGAAGTTCTTTGGCGAGGTCCTGACAGGCTGTGATCACGGCGTCGCGTGTCTCTTCTTTGGGAGTGACGGGGACGATGATAATTTGCTGTGATGCGATGCGAGGTGGTGCGATGAGCCCGTCATCATCGGAGTGTGCCATGATGAGTGTACCGATCAAACGTGTGGAGACACCCCAAGAGGTGGTCCAGGCATGTTGAATAGTGTTATCCCTACCTGTGAATGAAATGTCTTGAGCCTTAGAAAAATTCTGCCCGAGGAAGTGCGAGGTGCCCGCTTGGACGGCTTTTTTATCCTGTACCATGGCTTCGATAGTGAATGTCTGCTCTGCTCCAGGGAAGCGCTCTGCTTCAGACTTTTCTCCTGGAATGACAGGGATGGCGAGGTGTTCGGTGACGAACTTCTCATAGATTTCATGCATTTGCTGTGCTTCTTCTAGAGCTTCTTTCTTAGTTTCATGAGCAGTGTGCCCTTCTTGCCAGAGGAACTCTGCGGTGCGGAGGAAGAGTCGGGTGCGCATTTCCCAGCGCATGACGTTTGCCCATTGATTGATGAGGAGCGGAAGGTCACGGTAGGACTCTGTCCAGCGGGAGAAGGCGGCGCCAATGATCGTCTCGGATGTAGGGCGGATGATGTATGGCTCGGCGAGCTCGCCTGCTGGCTCCATGGTCGTGGTTCCATCGTCATTTTTAGTAGCCTCTAGGCGGTGGTGAGTGACGACTGCACATTCGGTGGCAAAGCCTTCTGCACATTGAGCTTCTTTTTCGAAATACTTGAGTGGGATGAGGAGGGGGAAGTAGGCATTCTGGTGGCCTGTGGCTTTAAAATACTGGTCGAGCTGTTGCTGGATATTTTCCCAGAGAGCGTAGCCCCATGGCTTGATGACCATGCAGCCGCGGGTCTCTGAGTTTTCAGCGAGATCCGCTTCCTTCACCACTTGTTGATACCATTCTGGGAAATCCTCTTTGCGCGTAGGTGAGATCGCGTTCTTTGCTTGTTTTGCCATAACAGAGCAGGATGTAGCGGGGAATGGAGGGAGGTTCAAGACTTTTGCTTTTCTGTAAAAAAAATGCCAAGCTTATGGCTAAGCTTGGCATGGAAAAGTGGCAAAAATAGGGAATCTGATTACATAATCGTCATGACCGTATCAAAGACCCGCTGTGGGTTAGGCAGCTGGTGTGGCTCTAGTTCAGGAGAGTAGATAGATGGAGCATCGAGTGAGCAAACACGCTTGATCGGTGCGTCGAGGTAGTCGAACACATGTTCCTGAATCAATGTGGTAAGCTGGGCGGAGACTCCACAGAACGGCTTGGACTCATCGACGATACAGACTCGATTGGTCTTTCTTACAGACTTGAGGATGGTGTCTTGGTCAAGAGGGCGGATCGAGCGGAGATCGACGACTTCAGCATTAATACCTTTTTCAGCCTGTAGTTTTTCCGCAGTTTCTAAGGCCACGAGAGTGGAGCGACCGTGCGCGATGAGGGTGATGTCTGAGCCTTCTCGCTTCACATCAGCAAGTCCAAGTGGGATGGTGAAATCTCCATCGGCTGGATCAGGGACGTGGCTTTTTACGCCGTAGAGTAAGGTGTTCTCCATGAAGTAGACGGGATCGTTATCACGGATAGCTGTTTTTAAGAGTCCTTTGGCATCTGCTGCGGTAGCAGGGGAGACGACTTTTAGACCGGGGAAGGCGGCGAATAGCCCTTCTGGTGTGTGCGAGTGAGTGGCTCCTACATTCGTGCCGCCGTTTGCTGGACCGCGCATGACGATCGGGCAGTGGCAGAGTCCACCAGACATGTAGCGGACGTTAGCAGCATTGTTGACTAACTGATCAAAGGCTACGGAGTGGAAGGACCAGAACATCAGCTCCATCACAGGACGGATGCCTAGCATGGAGGCACCGACTCCCATCCCAATGAAGCCAGCTTCTGAGATCGGCATATCCATGATGCGCTTATCTCCCCACTTGTCCCAAAGGCCACGTGTGACTTTATAGGCACCGTTGTATTGGGCAACTTCCTCGCCCATCACAACGACATTTTCGTCGCGGGTAAGTTCTTCATCTAGTGCCTCATTGATGGCGTCGCGGTATTCGATTTCTCTCATGGAATAAATAGGTAAAAGTGTTAAAGTAAGAGGGATTTAATCGTTAAAGAAGTGGCGTCCGGTAGAGCCAGATTCGGTTTTGTTATCAACCTCCCAGTAGACATCATCAAAGATTTCTTCGAGTTGTGGGTAGGGGGACTCTTCGGCAAACTCGACGGAGGCCTTTGCTTCCGCCTTTGCTTCTTTATCGATGGCATCCGCTTCTTCTTCAGTGAGCACTCCTTCAGTGACGAGCTGGCGCCTCCAGAGGATGATTGGATCGTGGTTATTCTTATAGTCCTGGATTTCTTCTGCCGTACGGTATTTCTTATGGTTAGCATCAGCGACTGAGTGGCCGAAGTAACGGTAGGTAAAAATCTCAAGGACGGTAGGCTTACTCTCGTTATGCGCACGATCGATGGCTTGCTGAGTTTTGGCACGGACTTCGTAGATATCTTCACCGTTCACGGTGTCCCAGGCCATATCGTAGGCCTCTGCTCTGCGCGCCAATGTTTCCTTGTAGGCAGAGGAACGTTTCTGTGAAGTTCCCATAGAATAGCCGTTATTCTCGATGATATAAACGACTGGGATGTTAAATAGCTCAGCGATGTTTAAGGACTCATGGAAGGCACCTTGGTTGATGGCTCCATCACCCATGTAACATAAGCAGCAGCCTTTTTTGCCCTTGTACTTTTGGGCGAAAGCTAGGCCTAGCCCGAGAGGCGTTTGGCCGCCAACAATACCATGGCCACCCCAGAAGTTTTTATCCGGAGCAAAGAAGTGCATAGATCCACCTTTACCCTTAGAGCAGCCAGTGGCTTTTCCAAAGAGTTCCGCCATGCATTCATCCATGCCCATTCCTGAGATTAAGGCGTGAGCATGGCAGCGGTAAGCTGTGATCACATGGTCATGAGGGCCACAAAGGGAGATCGTGCCTGCGGCTACAGATTCTTGTCCGATGTAGAGGTGAAGAAAGCCACCCATCTTTCCCTGAGAGTAGGGCTTCTGAGTAGCTTGTTCGAAGCGACGGACACGCATGACAGTGCGTAATAAGTCGATTTTGTCTTCTTTACTTAACTTTTGGTTAATAGGAGCTTGTGAGAAATCGGTCTGAGTTTCCATGAGTCAATCGTGTGGTAAAAATATGGTTAAAACCTGTTAGTTATGAGCTTGGTGAGCAGTTATTGTACCTTGTTTTTGTGGACGCAGGTATGGAAGATAAGCTGCAGCGATGAAGAGAGAAGAGAAGAGAAGCGTGCTAGCACATGTATTCCTGAGGAAAAAAGCTGTTGGCTGTATGACACCGGGATGTGGTGGGAGCGTCCAGAGTGCCTGTGCAAGACCGGTAAAGTCTTTAGTGTAAAGTGGGTCGGTGAAGAAGCACCAGAGATTCGTGATAATATGGAAAAAGACTCCGCTACCTACAGAAGCGGTGAGGAGTTTCCACGGTGCCGCATGCTGGAGGCGAAGCCCAACGAAAGTAATCACAGCAAAAGCAAATAAAGGAACCATGACACCCGCTAGAGTAGGTGCATAACCATTATAGATACTAGTGATGGGCGCCGCGATAACCCAGCTCACGAGAACCGCTGGGAGGAGTAGCTTAGAGCGTTGGAAAAAGGCTGCGCTACAGAAGAAAAAAGCGATGAATGGAGAAAAATTAGACAACCCACCTCCAATCTTTGAACTGAGAAAGTGAAAGGTGACAAAGAGTCCGATGAAGATAGAAGCTAAAATAAGTTGCCGCATGGCGATAGCCTCGCCTGTTTCTTGCCTTCAGCAAAGGAAATTTTTTAGAATCCCAAGGAAAAAGACCATTTTTCAACTACCTAGTGGAGAGAGTGGCTGAAATCTACGAAAGAATGCATGTTAGCCTTAACGAGATGAGAATTATCAGAGAACATGCTTGCAGAAAGTTGATATTTAAGAAAACTTTACCAACTACTTTTACCAGTGCTGGCAGAAGTTTTTTTAACGACGCATAACACTCAGCTTCCCTTGCCTAGAAAGAAGAATAAACGAGGATCACGCTCAAGATCGGCCAAGACCTCAGGGAGGTCTTCCGTGTGGCATGCGATCCGGGGGGCGAACCAACGAGCTAAGGATCGGGTGAACCGCCGTGTGATGCGGAAGAATGGACAGCGGTCTATGAAAGCAGCGATTGCTGGGGTGAGTGAGGATGTGCTTGAGCTTTCCCTCCCTACACGTTTAGTCAGGTGGTTGCTTGCACTTATTCTTTTACCTATTGGAGTTGTTACGGCGACAGCCTTGTTGAGTATGGGTGCGGGGGAGATGGAGGAGGGCTCGAGCTACTGGATGTATCTGCTTAAGACCAAAGAGTTTCTCTATTTTTCTATCGGAATGCTCATCACCGCTGGATGGTTCTACACTGGATGGTTAGAAGATATTTTCCTCTACATGTATGTGCTGGGGCATGAGCTGACGCATGCGGTTTTTGTGATTTGCTGTGCGGGAAAGGTGTCTGGAATCCAAGTCCGTCGTGAAGGAGGCTACGTGATCACTAATAAGACGAATTTCCTGATCGCCCTATCTCCTTACTTTGTTCCGTTTTGGTCCGTGATTGCCTTTGGCCTGTGTTGGGGCCTCGGTCTTTTCTGGGAAAT
>JALZVA010000250.1 GCA_023301335.1 Akkermansiaceae bacterium | reverse complement strand
AGGTGCTGAGGAAACGAAAAGATTAGATAGGGAAGTTCAGCCAAAAGTACTAACTGAGGTGATTTTTTTAGGAACGATTCATGGTAAGCATTTAAAATCTAAATCCTACAGCTTAGGACACCTAGAGGAAATCTTAAGGAAGATTCACCCAGAAATTATTTGCACAGAAATCGTCCCTGAGAGTTTGAAGAGATTTGACTCAAGCGGTAAAGATGGTCGTTTATCTTTATTTCCTGAATACACAAAAGTCATTCTTCCATTGCGGGAAGAATTAAAATACGAGGTGATTCCTTGCTCAGCGTATTCAAAAAAGATCAATTTTAGAACAGTGGGTGTTGAGAAAATGACAGAGGCTCATTCTAAGAAGATAGCGGAGGCTCTGGACGAATGTAAAGGTCAAGGAAAGAAGGTCTTAGTTACTTTTGGTAGCGGGCATATTAATGGGCTTATGAAGTATTTGAAAATCCGTAAGGACATCAAAATTGTAGATTTTAGAGCGGATAAGCTTAAATAAGAGATTTGCGTTAGGTTTGATAGAAAGTCCTAACTGTAGCCTTGTAGCAGCTCCTTATTTCATAATGATGCCGCCGTGAAAGAATCGTCCAAAGGAACACTAGCAGCTACAAGTGCATTTCTGCTCTGGTCTATTCTCCCTATTTTCTGGAAGAGCCTTGAAGGAGTGCCCGTACAGCAGACCTCTGCGCATCGAGTGGTCTGGACCTTACTTATTTTGATTATCATCCTTGGTGTCCGAGGTAAACTTAAGGAGCTAATCGTAGCTATACGCTCTCCCAAAGTCATCCTCATTCACCTCGCGGCAGCACTGTGCCTCTCGGGGAACTGGTTACTCTACGTGTGGGCTACTCTGAATGACCGCATCTTAGAAGGTGCTCTCGGGTACTACATAAATCCATTTCTCTACATCATTTTAGGTAGTTTATTTTTAGGGGAAAAACATACCCGCATGCAGATGGTAGCTATTCTTGTCGCCGCCGTTGGAGTCGCTCTACAGTTCCCCGCAGTGGAGGGGGTACCGTGGACTGCCATCGGTCTCGCAGTCACCTTTGCTGGTTACGGGATGATCAGGAAGACCTCTCCCTTAGGCTCATTTGATGGACTGACACTAGAAACGGCCATTATGCTGCCAATCAGCATGATCTACCTTTGTATGGTGCATCAGAGCACAGGAGCTTTTGGGAATGATCCTACAGTTTCACTTCTTCTTATTGCCACTGGAGTGGCTACGGCAGCACCACTGCTTTGTTTTGCACGTGGCGCTAGATCTATCAGCCTCTCACTACTAGGTATTCTTCAGTTTATTGGCCCGACAGGGCAGCTACTGATTGGCTGGTTAATGTATCATGAGCCTATGCCATTTCTAAGAATCCTGTCCTTTGCTGTGATTTGGCTAGCTGTCATCATCTACATAATCAGTCTGAGGAAAAAATTTCAGAATTCTTGATAGATATCCTGCTGCCTGATTCCGAAAAAATTACTGGCAATCACTGAGAATAGAAATGGCTTTTATAGAAAATTTCACCTCGTATTTATTTTCATCATTCGCATCAGTAATGCTCACTAAAACGCCAATAAACGGGTTTTTATTGGCATAATCCATGCTGAATGTTGGTCGATGGAAAATGAAATTACGAACCACAAAGTCGGCTTTCTACTGGATATGGATGGAGTCATCTATCACGGTAAAACGTTAATCAAAGGATCAGATATATTTCTTAAACGACTCAAATCCCTGGGTATTCCATATCTTTTTCTAACAAATAACAGCCAACGAACTCGACGCGATGTCGCTCTGAAGTTGACCCGACTTGGCATTCCGGCTGAACCGGAGGAAATCTTTACCTGTGCGATGGCAACTGCTCGGTATTTAGCCTCTAAGAAACCGACTGGAACAGCGTATGTGATCGGAGAAAATGGCATGACGGCAGCTCTTCATCATAATGGTTACACAGTGGTAGATGATGACCCTGACTTTGTCGTAGTGGGAGAAGGGAGGACAGTTAATTTTGAAACGATTGAAAAGGCAGTGCGGTTAGTCGATCAGGGAGCCTCACTCATTGCTACGAACCTCGATACTGTATGTCCTACTGACCAAGGGATCCGTCCAGGCTGTGGGGCGATTGTTGCAATGATCGAGAGTGCCACAGGTAAAAAGGCTTTCTCCGTAGGGAAGCCGAGCCCTGTGATGATGCGGATGGCCCGTAAATCCCTTAATCTAAGAACGGATCAAACCATTATGGTAGGTGATACCATGTACACCGATATTCTAGGTGCGGTCCAAATGGGCTATAAATCTGTTCTGGTTCTAAGTGGACAGACCAAACGATCCGGTATCAGTAATTACGCATATAGCCCTGATATCACGGTTCCCTGCCTAAATGATATCCCAGATGACTTTTATCTTCCTAGTTTAGCGAGCGCAGAAGCAAGCTAACCAATCCTCTCATGCGCCGATTCGATGGTGTAGCTCATGGAGCTAGGATTCGTTTCACTTGCATGGCTGTGATCAAGAGATTCTTGATTTTACCATTGGTTTTTTAAGGATTTGGTTTTATGAAAGAGCTGCGTTGGGAAAGTTAATTTATATAGTTGCTGGCGAATTAAGCGGAGACATGCATGGGGAAGGCCTGATGCGGGAGATCCGGGCAAAGGATAACACTGTGTCTTTTTTGGGCTATGGAGGGGGTGGAATGCGTGCAGAAGGAGGCACAGAAGATTGGTTAGATAAAGCTGCAGTGATGGGGCTTACAGAGGTTTTAAAGCAGTATAAATGGTTTAAAGCTAAGATGAAAGAGATGGTGGAGCATATTGAGGCTCAGAAGCCAGATTTACTTCTACTGATTGACTATCCGAAATTTAATCTCATGCTCGCTGAGCGTGTCCGAGCTTTGAACTTGGATATCAAAATTGTGTTCTACATTTCTCCTAAAGTATGGGCGTGGAATAAGAAGCGCGTGCCTAAGATGGCTCGAAT
>JALZVA010000249.1 GCA_023301335.1 Akkermansiaceae bacterium | reverse complement strand
AGTGCTTCGATGGGATTTAGATTAGCACTCTTCATCGCAGGGTAGCTTCCAAAGAGGATGCCGGTAAGCCCGGAAATGGCGAAGGAGACGAGAACCGAGAGCCACGAGATGGAGCTAGGAATCCCGGAGGCATAGGTGATGGCATAAGGGAGGGCGATCCCTAAGAGGACTCCGATGATACCTCCGATGAGCGAAAGGACGATAGCCTCCACCATGAACTGCAAGACAATGTCTTTTTTCTTAGCGCCAATGGCACGTCTGAGGCCGATTTCCTTAGTACGCTCCGAGACTGTGGCGAGCATGATGTTCATGATTCCAATACCTCCAACGAGTAGGGAAATGCCAGCGATAGATCCTAATAGGTAGTTGAATAAGCGTTTGGTTTCTTCTGCTTTTTCCAGAAGTTTAAGTGGGACTTTAATAGCGTAGTCTTCGATATGGTGGCCGTATTTAAGGATTCTCTTGAGCTTGGCATAAGAGGGTACCACATCCTCTGTGCTTTTGAGTTGGATGATAAGTTGGTGAGCGTCTACGTTTTCACTTTCCCATGAGCCTTTTTGGGCGTGAACCGTTCGTTCTCCATATTGAGATACCCACGTTGGGAAAGGGATATAAACACGAGGCTCTCCTTGGTCTACAACACCGATGATTTGGTAGAAAGAACCTCGGATGAGGACTTTGTAATCTAAAGGGTCCTGGTAAGGGAAAAGAGCGGACTTGAGCAGCTTGTCAATCACGCACACTTGATTGAAATTTTGCTCATCGACAGTGCTTATGAATCTACCGCTGATTAGAGGGATATTTTGAACGGCGAATACCTCTTTATCGCAGGCGCTAATTTTGACGTTTTCTGTGGTTCCTTGGAAGTTGATAGTGCCGTCAATAAGACGCTGCTTAGCAGTAAGATGGAGGTTAGGGAGGCTCGCTTCGATGCGTGAAATGTCTTCATAGGTGACCCCGTATTCAACGACTCTTGATTGATTACTATCGTCTTGTTTTTTGATGCTATTAACGATGATGTTCGTACTGCCTAGTTCACGGATAGTACGCTGCGCTTCTTCAGAAGCACCTGAACCTATGGCGAGCATGGTAATGACCGAGGCGACTCCGAAAATGATACCAAGTACGGTGAGGGAGGAGCGTAGCTTATGCAGCCCTAGACTCATGAAAGAGAGCTTAATGATGGCAAGAATTTTACCCATGAGCATTTTCTTTATCACTAATGATGACTCCGTCTCGCATCACGACGACGCGTTTGGCGCGTTCCCCAACTTCTTGCTCGTGGGTGACGACGATGATCGTTTTTCCCCGCTCTTGTAGAGTGTCGAATAAGGCTAGGATTTCTTGTTCTGTTTGCGTGTCGAGGTTTCCTGTAGGTTCATCTGCTAGGATGATGAGAGGATCGTTAATCAGGGAGCGGGCGATGGCGACTCTCTGCTGCTGCCCTCCGGAGAGTTCAGTTGGTCGGTGGCCTAGTCGGTCTTCTAAACCGACGAGTTTAGCGAGTTCTTTTGCATACGCAATTTTCTCTGGGTTAACACCCTCAGGCTGGTAAAGAAGGGGGAGGGTAATGTTTTCAATCACCGTGTATTGAGGGAGCAGATTATAGGACTGAAAGACAAAGCCGATGGTTTTTCCTCTGAGGGTAGAGAGCTCGTCGTCGTTGAGAGAGGTGGTGTTTTTACCTGAAATGAGGTAATTACCTCGTGATGGTGCATCCAAGCAACCTAGGATATTAAGAAGTGTGGATTTTCCTGAGCCTGAGGTACCCATGATCGCGAGGTACTCACCTGGGGTGACAGTGAGGTCCAAAGACTTAATGGCTTGAACAGTTTGGTCACCTAAGACGAAGTCTTTCCCTATATTCTCGAGTTCGATCATTTACTTATGGTTCAGAAATGAGGACCTCGTCACCTTCTTTTAAGCCGCTGATGATCTGGATGTTATTCGTGTTCATTTTACCAATTTGAACGATCTGTTGTGTACAGCCATGTTCATTATTAGCTTTAAGGTAAACGACTTGCTTTCCTTGCTCTGTGTGCACTGCTTGAACGGGGACAAAGAGTGCGTCCTGGATACGCTCTATAAAGATTTCTGTAGATGCTGATATCTGTGGTTTGATATTATCTGGGAGTTCAGCATCATTCACATTGACTACGACTGTGTATTTCTGAGTTCCTGCTCGCGTCCAATAACTTTGGGAAGCTGGCATGAGGGCGACGTTACTTACCGTAGCCCCGAAAGTTTGGTCTTTTAAAGAATCGATAGTTACGACGGCTTTTTGACCAACCTGTAGATCGTTAATTAAGTGTTCAGCCACTTGAACGTCGATCTTCATATCACTCATGTTGGGGATTCTTAGTAAGGTTTGATTGCGGAAAGCTGCTTGTCCTTTGGCAATTTGTGGACTTTCTGATTGACCCTTTTGAGAAGGGTAAAGGGCATAGCCTGTGATAGGTGCGTAGATTTTTGTTTGGGAGATTTCTTCTTGAATTTGAGTGAGCGCTTCTTGTGCGCTTGTTACTGTTGCTTCGGCTCCTCGAACTTTTGCTTCTGCACGTTGGACTTTATTATCCCCGTCACGCTTAGCTCTATCTAAGCTAGCTTTAGTCTCGCTCAGTGCACGCTCAAGTTCGAGTGACTCTTTAACGAGATCAAATTCTTTAAGTGCCTCATATTTAGCTTCAGAAGATCCTAGTGTTTTTTGTTTTGCAGAGAGGTCGAGTTTATCTCGTTCTACTTTACTTTTTGTTTCAAAGCCTTTTTCGGCTAGCTCTAGTGTAGCTGTGTAAGTTTGTTCAGAGAGTTTGAGTTCATCTTTTGCCGTAGCTATTTCTGCTAAGGCTTCTTCAAGCTGCCTGGTCTTGTCTAGGGTTTTAAATTTAGTGAGGTCAATTTGTGCGAAGTCGATCTCACTAGATGCTTTGTTGATGGCGCTTTCAGCTTCACTTTTAGTGATAGATAGGGTGTTGTTCGCTTCAGATAATTCTGTTTGAGCAAGGAGAAGTTTTTCTTCACGCACGAATTTTTCCTCTTCGAGTGGTGCGGAGTCTAGCTCTACTAATAAGTCACCCTTTTCAACGAAGGTGCCGTTTTCTACCACTTCAATGATACTTAGCTTCTTTGAGGTGTGCTCGTTTTTAATTTCCTCTTCTTCTACAGAGTTTAAATAGCCACTTTCTTTGACGGAGATGATTAATTCACCTTTACTGACTTTGGCAAATTCTAGGAGAGCATTAGGATTTTCTTTTTTTCCGCTGAATTGAAAATAGAGAAAAAGCCCTAAGACTAAGCAGATGAGAGTGATTGTAATTACTTTTTTCATTACTTGAAAATTATTTAAGCCAGAAATTTGATTTGTTTATATCAAGGATACCTAACTCAGAGAGAAGCCTGAGTCTGCTGTCTTGGTAGTTTACTAAGGCGAGGGTGACAGAGTTTCTTGATTGGATGAGAGCATCTTGAGATTCACTAAGTCTTCGGAAGATGAGGGTGCCTGCTTTGAGGCGAAGCTGATCTCCCTCTACTTGTTTTTTAGCGAGCTCTAATGCACCTAATTGAATTTCATAGTTATTTTTAAACTGCTCTAGCTGGCGGAGTCGAAGACGGATGAGGTTCTTGAGCTCATCATGCGCTTGTCTGAGGGAACGTGCAGAGGCGTGAAAGGTAATGAGGCTTCTCCTGTAGCCATTACGTTCACGTTCACGATTTACTGGTAGATCAAGCTCTATGCCGACGCCTGCACTAATGTCGTTGAAGTTGAGCCTTTCCCAGCGATCTCCACTGTTTGCAATAGAGGCATTTGAGACGAAGTCTAACTGGGTTCGTAGATCATCGGCAGCGATGATGACATCTCGGCGATCATCCTCAAATTGGTCAATCTCATTGAGTAGAGACCCTCGGTTTTTTAGTGCTAATTTATAGGCAGAGTGCTCGTTAAGGTTTAGCTTAGAGAGGCCGGCATTGGTGATGCGCTCGAGTTCTTTGCTATTGAGGGTAAGAGTCATCCCAGCCGGCATACCTAGAGTGACCTTAAAGTTGTCGAGAGAAGAAGCGTAGTTTGATCTAGCATTGATGAGGCGGATTTCTGCTTGGAGAAAGTTTTGTTCCGCATCAGAGACTTCATTGGGAGCTTCTCGGTCGATAGATCTAGCTTTGAGATATTCAAAATTTTCTTTACGTGATGCCAAGTTTTGCTGCTCATTATCTACTTCTTGTTCAAGCCTGAGGATGCTTAGGTAGTCGATGACGATTTCTCTGAAAAAGGTTCTTTGGAAATCTTCATAAGTTCGCATCTGGTAAATGACGTTACGATAGGACTGGGTGAGTCCTTCGGCGGCGATTTCTGCTCCTCGTCCACGGAGTAGAGGCTGCATTAATGTGAAGCTAACGACCGAACCGATGGAGCGGTCTGCACCCGTAGTAAAGAATTTTAGAAGATCGTTAGCGAGGGTTAGCCCCGCGGAGCCTCCAGCGGCA
Organism: Akkermansiaceae bacterium; assembly: GCA_023301335.1. Lineage (GTDB taxonomy): Bacteria > Verrucomicrobiota > Verrucomicrobiia > Verrucomicrobiales > Akkermansiaceae > Rubritalea. Next base: position 3,688 of record JALZVA010000249.1, on the reverse strand, counting down.
AAGAGAGTGTTGACGGATTGGTTGGAGTCGACAGAAAGCGTCTGAGTTCCTGTTGAGCTTCTATCACGTGAGACACCAACGCTACTGCGTTGACCCCAGCCATAGGGTATTTTGGCATCGCTCATATTCAGTCCTGTCAGGTAGAGGGCTTCCTTTTGACTTTGATACTGGTTACTGTGTTTGACTGCGTATTGGAGAGCTTCTGCGAGATTGAGAGTGATGTTACCTGATGTAGCTGAAATTTTCATCAGCTTGGCATTGGTTACCTTTTTTGTAGAAGAACCTGCTTGGGTTGCCTTAATTGAAAAATTGGAAGTATTTGAGGTTTTTCCGTAGACGTCATTCTCGGCTTGTTTGAGGATTTGGTATACTTCCTCGTCCACTTTATGAAGGTGATGTCCAGGAGTACAGGAAGCAAGCAGGGCTGCTGTGAGTAAACAGAAGCTACGTGTGGTGTTGCGTGTGGTGAGCAGGTGTATCACGTGAGTATGGAGGAATGAGCGTTTTAAAAGTTACGGCAAGGTAGTCTCTTATTCAGATAGGTCAAGAAAGAGCTACCTATAGATACTGAGGCTTTTGGACTATAGCAAAATGATTTACAGCGAGAGAGAAAAAGCTAGGCTTTATAGGATATGAGGTCATGGTAATCTGGTGAAATTTTATACGCTGTAGTAAGATTTATACACTGTAGTAAGAGCGAATCTTGCAAGAAAAACAAATAAGCTTACTTCTTATCATATGAAGTAGAGCACGATCTGTGTATAATATTGAAAAATAATACCATAAAGGTGGAAGGATTTCTGAAAACACATCTATTTTTATGAAGTTTTGAGAGGTGCTAGTGGCTAGAGTTCAAAAAACACTCTAAATGATGCTTTTTCTTAAAAGGGGAAATTCAGCTTCATGGTACATTAAATTCTTGGCAATCTAGAGGACTTGGTATTTATTTCATGAGCAAAGTGCAGCTGCTATTAGCAAGTACTTAGCTAAAAAATTCAAGATAGAACGTCATGAAGAAGAGTCCATATTATTCAGCCTTAACACCTGATACCACAGGTACACTCCACGATTTTACGAATGAAAGCGATAACTGCGGAATGGGAGCCATTGCGAATATTAATGGGATCCCTTCCTTTGATATCCTTAATAAAGCGGTCGAGTCAGTCTGTAACATGACACACCGGGGCGGGGTGGATGCCGATATGAAGACGGGAGACGGATCTGGGATTCTCTCACAAATCCCACGTAAGTTATTTAAGAAAGAAGCGGAAAAGCTCGGAGCCAAGGTGGAAAACGCAGATGACCTAGCTGTCGGTGTGTTTTTCCTACCCAACGATAATGAGGCGGCGTCTAAACAAATCATAGCTTTAGCTGAAGAAGCCCTTGCCGGTCGTAATATCCCGATAATTGGTTGGCGTGAGGTGCCTGTAGCCCGTGAAGAGCTAGGAAAAAAGGCGCAAAAATCATGCCCAAACATTTTCCACCTAATCGCGTCCCGCCCAGATGGGATGGATGGTTTGAAGTTTGAGAGAGAGCTTTATCTGGTGCGTCGTATGGTCGAGCACGGAACAGAGGATATTGAAAATTTCTACATCCCGTCCTTCTCTAGCCGCTTGATCTCCTACAAAGGTCTAGCGATGCCAGCGACCCTGCGTGCGTTTTACCTAGACATGCAGAACCCTGATTTTGAGACCGCTATTGCAGTGTATCACCAGCGTTTCTCGACGAATACGTTTCCAGCCTGGCCGCTTGGTCAGCCTTTCCGCATGATGGCGCATAATGGAGAGATTAATACAGTGAGAGGGAATAGAAACTGGATGCGCTCACGTGAAGAGTTCTTCGAGTCAGAGATATGGGGAGAGGATATTGAACTAGTGAAAAATTTGGTGAGCGATAAGGAATCAGACTCAGCGTCACTTGATCACTGCCTAGAGTTATTGACTCTCTCAGGTCGAGAAATTGAGCATGCGATGTGTATGCTCGTGCCTCCTGCGTATGTGAATGATAATGAAATCTCTGAGGAGTTATTCGACTTCTACCAATACCACCGCTCATTTGCTGAGCCTTGGGATGGACCTGCTGGATTAGTCTTCACAGATGGGGTGAAAGTCTGTGCTGGTCTTGACCGAAATGGCCTGCGTCCTTCGCGTTACGCCTTGTTTGAGGATGGACTCCTCTATGTGGGTTCTGAGATAGGTTGTATCGAGTGTGATGAGCAGAAGATCATTGCCAAAGGTCGTTTAGGGCCAGGACAAACTGTGGTCGCTAATACCGCCACTGGCAAACTTGAGCTGGACCGTGAGGTGAAAGAGCGCCTTGCCAAGCAAGCTCCGTATGGTCGTTGGGTAGATGAAAATCAAGTGCAGCTCAAAGACTATGTTTCTCATGAGGCAACTGTGCCGACCGAAGACTATGATGAGGTGAAAATCTCTCGGATGCAACTGGCCAATGCGATCTCTGAAGAAGAGCTCGACATGGTATTTCCTCCGATGATTAAGGGTGCTCAGGAAGCCGTCTTCTCGATGGGCTGTGACATTCCATTAGCAGTCCTGTCAACATACCCACGACTTCTTTATACATATTTCAAGCAGCTCTTTGCTCAGGTGACGAATCCACCGATTGATCCGATTCGTGAGTGGGCTGTGATGTCACTTTCCGCAGGTCTAGGTGCAGAGAAAAATATTTTAGGAGAGACTCCTGAACATGCAAAAGTGCTCAACCTTGAATCCGCAATCTTGCTTGAGCAGGAAATGGACCGTATTAAACAGATGGACGAGTATGGATTCGTCAATCGTGTGATTGATACCACCTGGGCCTTCACTGAGGGTGCAGAGGGATTGCAGCCAGCGATCGAGCGCGTGTGTGCAGAAGTCGAAAAAGCTGTGGATGAAGGCATTGATGTGCTCATTTTATCAGATAAGAAAGCAAGTATCGAGCGTGTAGCCATCCCCGCCTTGATGGTCACAGGTGCCGTGCACTACCACCTGAATCGTGTGAAGAAGCGCATGCGTGCATCGATTGTGGTAGAGACTGCCGAGGCGAAAGATACGCATACGATCGCTATGCTATTTGGCTTCGGTGCTACAGCTGTCTGTCCTTACCTTGGTTATGCCACCGTGAGACAAGTGGTTGCGAATGATTCCAAGGGCAAGCTCGGAGAAGATATGACGCCAGAGAAGGCGATGACAAATTACAGAAAAGCACTTGAAAAAGGACTGCTTAAAATCATGTCAAAAATGGGTATCTCTGTGCTTAATTCTTACCAAGGTGCTCAAATCTTTGAAGCAGTTGGTATTGGCAAAGAAGTCATGGACATCTGCTTCACAGGTTGTCAGTCCCGTATTGGAGGAATTGGTTTCTTAGAGATAGCAGAGGAGTCAATGATCCGCCATAAGGCAGCATATACAGATATTCTTGAAGGAGGAGTCGCCAGTGAGACACCACTTCCTATCGGTGACCCCGGGTATAACCGTTATCGTAAGCAGGGAGAACGCCACTCTCTCACCACAGATGTGATCAAGAACTTCCACACCTATGTGAAATCTGGTAAGGCAGAAGACTACGAAGGCTATGTAAAAGCCACTATCGAGACGCACCCGATCACGATTAAAGACCTTGTAGAATTTGTTCCAGCAGAAGGTGGATCGATCCCGCTTGAAGAAGTGGAATCTATCGAGGTGATTCGTAA
>JALZVA010000248.1 GCA_023301335.1 Akkermansiaceae bacterium | reverse complement strand
GCAAACGATGAGATTAACTCACTGGCGGCAAAAGAATTCACCCACCTCTTCGGGAGTGCTAACGTCTGGCAAATCGCTCCAGATGATGATGGAGCACACCATACCACAGCGGTATCAGCGAGCTTAAGAGGACGTATTTGTTTCCCAGGTCGCCCGAGTCATGATGACCTAGAAGAGTTTGTTGAGTCTGGTGCAATATTGAAAAAGACAACCCTCAGTGAGCAATACACGTATCAAGATTTTGTAGAGAGATACTTACATTCAGCGATCGTTTTATTCCTGGACACTCCAGATAAAGGGCTACGACCCGCAGCAGATGATATGAAAGACCCTGGGCCAGGAACGACGATTTTCGCCCTAACTATTCCCTCAGAATCTGTAGAAATAGACTAATGTATAAATCTTTAGAAGCACGCTTACATGATGTTTTTTGGAATGCCGAAGCTCCTGGTTTGGAGTTGAAGTTGATTCTAGAGCATTTAGAGGGACGAGAGGGGAAGTGCTTTGAGATCGGCTGTGGATCGGGGAGGATTTTACTACCGTTGAACGAGCAAGGATTTCACACAGACGGGAATGACATCTCACAAGACATGTTAAACCTATTGGAGAAGGAGCGTGCAGAAGGCGTATTTAAGGTATTTGATAAAGCTCTAGAAGAGATTGATATCAGTTCTTATACGCATTTCTTGGTCCCCGCATTTACCTTCATGCTGATGCCTGAAGGTGGCGTGGAGAAGGCATTAAGATACATCTCTGAGCATGCTCCAGTGGGAGCGACGCTCTATTTTACTATTTTCATGCCATGGGCTGAAATCTGCGGAGAACTCGAAGAGGGAGAATGGTATAAAGACCATGAGGCAGAAAATGTAGACGGGGCGAAAGCGAGCTGTAAAACCCAGTTCACGATTGATAGGACGCACCAATGTGTGCACCGGAAGCATAAGTATCTCTATCGCTCGAAAGAAGGAGAGAAAGAAAAGTATATCTCTGAGCAGCAATTACGCTGGTTCACATATCAGGAAATGTCTTTCCTACTTAAACAAACTGGGTGGGAAGTAGAGAAAAGTATTTTTGACCTCGACCCAGAAGCGGACTCTGAAAACGCTCACCTTTACACCTTTATCGCAACACGTAAGAAATAATTAACGATGAACTTTCCAAAAACAGATGCCACTGTGCACACGCTTAAAAATGGACTAACAGTGATACTCGATGCTGACTCAAGTGCACCAGTGATTTCGACACAGGTATGGGTGGAGACTGGCAGTGTGCATGAGGGAGAGTTCCTCGGAGCAGGGATCTCTCACTTACTCGAACACATGGTATTCAAAGGGACAAAAAGTTTTGATAGCGAGTCCCTTTCTCAAACAGTTCAAGGCGCTGGGGGGCAGTGGAACGCCTACACCACATTTGATAGAACGGTGTATTACATAGACGGACCAGCAGAGGGAAGTTCTACGTTTTTACAGGTGCTGTTAGAAATGGTATTTTCCCCTAGTTTTCCTGAAGATGAATTTGAGAAGGAAAAAAATGTGATTCGCCGTGAGATTGACATGGGAATGGATGATGCGGACTCTCGTGCTTCGCGACAGTTGTTTGACACAGCATTTGCAAATGATGATAGAAAACAACCGGTGATTGGGCATCTGGAGTTATTTAACAAAATAACTCGCGAGGACATGATGCAGTACCACCAGACGCGCTACACCACAGAGAACGCATTTGTTAGTATTTCAGGAGAGTTTGATAAGAATGAGATGTTAGAAAAACTTGAAGATCTAACAAAGGATATAGGGAGGAGCTTTACCCACCCAGCACAGCCTGCGATGGAGCCAGAGCAGCAAGGAGCGCGATCTGCCACGATGCACTTCAACGTCCCAGCCACAAAATACACCTTGGCATGGCAGGCGCCTCACCTTGAGCATGCAGATTCAGCAGCCTTGGATCTAGCGAGTTCTATTCTCGGAGGGGGGAGATCATCCCGCCTTTACCAGCGCCTTCGTGAGGAGAAAGCACTTTGTTTACATGTCGGAGCGTGGAGTTACTTACCAACCCAAAGCCCCGGGATGATAGCGGTTTCTGCTGAACTCGATGAGGCTAAGAGAGAAGAATTTGAACAAGCTGTGCATGAAGAAATTCTATGCCTACTAAATGATTCTTTAGATAAGGAACTTGAGAAAGCGAAGCGGATGACCTTGAGCGCGCAGTTTAAAACGCTGACCACAGCCTCTGGGAGAGCTTCCGATCTGGCATCGAATTGGCATGAAGCTAGAAATTTAGATTATACCGCTGACTACCTAAAAAAAATCGATGCGGTGACGATTCATGACATCCGTAGAGTCGTGGAAACGTGGATGACGCGTGAACAAACCCTCACACGTGTCACGATGCTTCCAAGCGGAATGGAGAAGGAACTTGGCGCAAAAGAGCAAGCAGTCGCAACAGAGAGGAAGATCATAGAGAAAGAGCTGCCAAGTGGACTCCAAGTGAAAATCTGTGAAGATAAGAAAGTTCCCTTAGTGTCTATTGTCCTTGCCGTGAAGACGGGAATGGGGACGGAATCACTAGCCACCTCTGGACTGAACACTCTCTTAGCAAATGTACTAATCAAGGGAACCAAGACGAGGTCGGGAGCAGAGATCGCGGAGAAGGTTGAGGCCTTGGGCGCATCATTGAACTTCTCTAGTGGAAATAACACCACCATCGCAAGAGCATCTTGCCTGATGCCAGACCTGGAACCAGTAGTGGAATTACTAGCAGATTGCCTGATCAACCCTATACTACCTCAAGACGCTATTGATAGAGCTAAGGCGATCCAGATAAATGAGATTCAAGAGAGTGCGCTAGACCCCGTCAGTTTAGCATTTAGAGAGCTAAAGAAAGCGATGTTTGGAGACTCTGGCTATGGGCTTCCCGCGAGTGGGACAGAGGAATCCGTGGCGGCATTAGATAGAATGACTTTGTATGCACAGCATGCGGCCCACTTTAATGCCTCTAACATGGTGGTTTCTATATTTGGGGACGTAGAGACTGAACATGCGTACCAGATAGTAGATAAATACCTAGGGAAGTGTTCCGCCGGAGCAGAACCTAAACACACTCCTCAGGTTTTGTTAGAGTCTAGCGAACAAGAATTTTTCCTCGATAAGCAACAAGCCGTGCTGACTATCGGTTTCCCTGGTTGTGATGTGTCCAGTCCTGATAGATACGCACTAGGTCTATTAAATGCATGGTTTTCAGATATGGCTGGGCCACTATTCAGTAAAATTCGTGAAGAACTAGGCCTGGCTTATTTTGTCTCTTCTACGATGCTACACGGAATCGATTGCGGTTCCTTTAGCTTCTACATGGGGACGTCTCCTGAACAGCTGGAGCTAGCGCGTAAAGAACTTCTAGGCATCGTCTCTGAGGTGGCGGAAAAGGGAATGGATGAAGCTACTTTGGAGCGAGTAAAAACTTCATGGCTCGCTAAACAAGCTTTGGCAAACCAAAGTAATGCTGCAATGGCTGGCTTATGCACCATCGATTCCTTGTTAGGCTTGGGGGCAAACCACTTCCTCGAAACCACCGAAAAGGTTAAAGAGCTGACAACAAAGGAAATACAAAGAGTCGCTCAACACTACTTTGGACAGGCTAAACCATCGATTGTGACGGTTCAGCCTGCACCATAAAGGATGGCATGCTGAGTCGCTTTAGTGAGTCGCTCCACCCGCACCTTGCGGGTTGTGGATGCTTTCGACCATGTCCTGCACTTCTTTAGGTGGGGGTGGTGTAATTGCAGAAATAGCAAAGGTGACGACAAAGTTAATAAGCATCCCAACCAGGCCAATTCCTGCTGAGGAAACCCCCATGACATAGGCGGGCTTGACCTCATGTGGGATAAATTCGTAGTAGATAATATAACTCAGCGTGAAGGTAATACCTGACACCATTCCAGCTATCGCTCCTTGCTTATTCACTCGCTTAGAGAAAATACCTAATAACAGAGTGGGGAAGAAGGATGATGCAGCGAGCCCAAAGGCAAAGGCCACAGTTTGAGCAACAAAACTTCCAGGTGGGTTAATCCCAAACCAAGCTGCTACGGCGAGCGAGCCAAAGGAAGCAATACGCGCCCAGCGCATTTCCTGTTTCTCTGTGAGATCAGGATTAATGATATTTTTCATCAGGTCGTGAGAGATAGCTGTGGAGAGTACGAGGAGTAAGCCTGCCGCTGTTGAGAGTGCTGCCGCGATACATCCTGCCATGAGTAGAGCGATCACCCATTGTGGCGCACCTCCCATGTAAGGATTAGCCATGACCATGATATCTTTATGGACAAAGAGCTCGTTGTCATTGGATTGATTCACCTCAGAATTAAAAATGACCTGCCCTAAAGAGCCTCTGACAAATTCGCCATCTTCTTTCTTAGGAGTTATTTTTTTATTCGTAAAAGGACTTACGACTTTACCATTTGAGCCACGGTATTGAATCTTTCCATCCCCATTTTTGTCTGTCCACGCGAGTTTTCCTGTTTCTTCAAATTGATGAAACCACGCTGGAATTTGAGTTTCTGTGCGCGACTCAGAAGTCGTGTATTCCTTTTCGTTGAGTTTTTCGATCAGGTTGGTTCGGGCAAAAATTCCGACAGTAGGGGCAGTGAGGTAAATGACGGAGATAAAGGCTAAGGTCCAACATGCGGACTTTCTTACCGCCTTCACATCTTTTACGGTGAAGAATCGCACAATCACGTGCGGAAGCCCCGCAGTGCCACACATCAGCACAGCTGTGATACAAAACATATTGAGCATATTACCCTTAGTGCCACTGGTGAATTCACTAAAACCAAGAGAGGTGTTGATCGTATTCACTTTTTCCAGCAGGGGAGTGCCGTCTACACTATTGCCTATGAAGCCAAGCTGAGGCACCACATTCCCTGTTAAAGTGAGGGCAATGAATATAGCGGGGAGGGTGTAAGCAAACGCCATCACACAGTATTGCGCCACTTGCGTGTAAGTAATTCCTTTCATCCCCCCAAGGCCAGCATAGAAAAATACGATACCCGCACCAATGAGAACACCATTAGTAATAGATAGGCCAAAGAGCTGTTGAAAGACCAAGCCCACACCACTCATCTGACCCATGATATACGTCATACAGATGAAGATGGCACAAATCACCGCAACCAACCTAGCAGTCTTGGAGTAAAATCGATCTCCAATAAAATCAGGAACGGTGGCTTTCCCAAATTTTCTAAGGTAGGGCACCATCAGAATCGTGAGTAGCACAAAGCCGCCAGTCCAACCCATGAGAAACTGTGAGCCATCATAACCTGCGATAGCGATGCCTCCCGCCATGGAAATAAATGTAGCCGCTGACATCCAGTCTGCAGCTGTAGCCATGCCATTTGCTAATGGAGAGACCCCGCCGCCTGCGGTGTAATAGTCCTTAGTTGAGCCAGCGCGAGACTTTAGGGCAATCCCAATGTAGAGTGCAAAAGAAAGGCCGATGAAGATGTAGTTCAGTGTGCTTTGATCCATGAGGTAAAAAAGTTAAGGTTTAATCTTCTTGTTTAGCTTGTTGAGCACTGGCTTCGTCGAGGCCGTGTTTTTTATCTAACCTATTCATGAGGAAGGCATAGGTGATGAGGATCAGAACAAAGCAGATAATCGAACCTTGCTGAGCCATCCAAAACCCCAATGGGGCATTCCCAATAGAAAACCTATCGAGAGCATCGCGGAACAAAATACCGCAGCCAAAGCTGACGACAAACCACACTCCAAGGAGACTAAGGACGATACGCAAACAAGCAGAGCGGTGCGCTTTTAAAGGGTCATTTTTCATGGATAGAATGTGTAATGTTAATAGAATAAATTACTAGCAGTCACGCTAGGAGTTTTAGAAATGACTACAAGAAAAAAGGGAGAATCAAAAAATTAGATGTTTGGTTTTCTGAAACCGAGCCAAGCCCTATGCAGTTGCGAGCACAAATAAATGCTTTCTCTTTTACGTATTATTCATTGAACCGTTTAATTTAAACGGAGGATAAATCCTCTTCATTTAATATAGAATAGACTTATGAAATTACTTAAAAACATCATTCTTGCCGCAGCGACTAGCCTTCTGGTAACTTCTTGTGCTACTGACATCAGCAGATAGTACCTAAATCTCTAGGAGATGCTACTGTAGACCCAATCACTAAAACAGTGACCCGTAACCAGACCGGCTACGGCACGGACCCTGTAGAAGAGCAGAAATCAAAACTGCTTGAAGCTCTGCAACGCTAAGCATTATTCATTTCAATTTTAAAAGGTGGAGTAATGGGATGAAAAACCTTCTGTTACTCCATCTTTTTTTAGAAAAATAACAGCGGAGGTGCGGAGACGAAAATCTACGGGCACCCCAATTCAATAAATCTACAGTTCAAAGCTCTAACAAGGCGTTTTTGATCCAAAAATAAGCCTACAAAATTTTGTTGTAAATAGCTCGAAAAGGACGTTTGAAATATGAAAGCACCGGCCTATGAGTGAGCTCTAGGAAGGGGAGAGTGCTGTGGCGAGGTGATCACCCATGTGTGCAAAGAGTTCTCTTTGCTGCTGGCTATGTTCCAGTAAGTCCTCGGCTAATGCTATTTTGTGAGGTTCAAAGAGTGTGATAGTTGAGGATCCTCCGAAGGCAAAGTAACCTTTCTCTCCTCCTTTTTCCACGGGTTTATGCGGATTGAAGGTTTGATTGATAGAGCCGACACAAGTGGCTCCAATTTCTATCACTGCACATTTTCCTAAATGCGCTGTGTCGATAATAGTGACTGTCCGTTTGTTCTCCCAGAGGTAGCGTAGATTTTTTCTCAGAGCGATAGGGGAGACGGAGAAGAGGGGGCCATTGATTAATCTTGTTTCGTTAGGAATACC
>JALZVA010000247.1 GCA_023301335.1 Akkermansiaceae bacterium | reverse complement strand
GGCTTGAGGAATTGCGCTTGAGTAGCTGTCTCGAAGAGTAAGGGAAGGAGCCCGAAGAAGGTGGTGAGTGAGGTGAGCAGGATCGCCCGGAAGCGTTGTCCTGAAGCCTGGATCACTGCATCACGGTAGTTAAGTCCTTCTTTGGTGAGGTCGCTTACACGAGTGACAAGCACAAGGGAGTCGTTCACCACGACCCCTGAGAGAGCTAAGATCCCGAACAGAGAGAGCAGGGAAACGGGGATGCCAATCAGGTAGTGTCCCATTAAGGCCCCGATGATACCAAAGGGAATGACGCTCATAATCAAGAGTGGCTGAATGTAAGATTTGAGAGGGATGGCGAGCAGGAGATAGATGAGAATCAGGGAAATGAGAAAGCCTTGCTTTAGCGAGGCAAAGGACTTTGCACGCTGCTCAGCTTGCCCTGCCTGAGTGATCGAGATGGAAGGGAACTCTGCTTTAAGGTCTGAAAAGAAGGATGCTTCTAATCCTGTTAGGACATCTTGCCCGGAAGTCTTGGCCTTGTCTATAGAGCCTTCTACCGTGACGACACGCTTACCGTTATAGCGGGAGATAGAGGCAAGAGATTCGCCAAAGGCAGTATCGGCGGCGACAGCAAAGGGGACAGAGGTGCCGTCTTGTTTACGGATGCGCATGTCTCTGAGAGTGTCTAGAGATTTTCTCTTTTCTTCGGGGAAGCGCACCATCACCCGGACTTCGTCTCGCCCTCGCTGAACACGTTGAGCTTCTCTGCCGAAGAAGGCATCGCGAATGTTAGAGGCGAGGTCTTGTTTAGTGAGTCCAGCGGCTTCACCTGCTGGAGAGATGGCGTAACGGATTTCTGGCTTCCCAGAATCAAAGGAGTCAAACACATCAAAGACCCCGTCGGTTTCTCTGAGCTTTGCCTTTAGCTTTTCAGCTGCCGCTTGGAGTTCTTCTAAGCTTTCACTCTCTAGGTTAATCTTGAGATCTCCTCCAGGGGGGCCAGCTTTCGCGGAAAAGGAGAGCGAGCGTGCTCCAGCGATAGAGCCTACTTTTTTTCTCCATTCTTTTACGAGTGAAGCGGTGCTTAACTCTTCTGCACCGAGAAGATCCCTTTCCGTAGAAGAGCGGAGCTCTGCAGCTATAGAGGCATTGGTATTGGTGCTGCAAGACGTCTGGATATTGAGAAATGGATTTTCACCATATTTATCTTCATATTTTTTACCAATGGCTGCGGCACTTTCTGCAATGATTGTCGCGTTACTATGGAGGTATTCCACAGACTGCCCTTGCTCTAACTCTAGGTTTACCGAAACGGAATCACGGTAGATATCAGGAAAAGTCTGAGATTTAATTTTACCTGCTTTAAACATTCCTGTGACGAGTAAAAGAATGGCAATGAAAAGGGTGATGACAACGTATCTCCAGGAGGCAAAAACGCGTAGAGAGGGGAGCAAGATATGAGTTATAAAGTTATTGGTTATCTTATTAATTCCTCTTTGAAACTTTGCCCATCCTGCACTGATGAGGTTCCGTGGTTTCTGATTTACCTTAATGTGGGAGAGGTGTGCGGGGAGAATGAGTTTGGATTCTACTAAGGAGAAGATAAGACAGAAAATAACTACCGTGGCGAGCTGCCCAAATACATTTCCCAGATTTCCACTTACTTGAGTAAGGGGTAAGAAAGCAGCGATAGTGGTGATCACACCGAAGGTGGCAGGGGTAACGACTTTACTGACACCCCGGACAGTGGTGGAAATCGGGTTTGCCTCTGCCTCGTCTTCCTGTTCTTTCTCCGTGTAGATGGCTTCGCCAATGACGATGGCGTCATCCACGACAATACCTAACACCACGATGAAGCCAAAGGCTGAGATGAGATTGATAGAAAGATCTACTCCAGGGAGAGGAAAGAGTAAAAGAGCTCCAGCGAAGGAAATGGGAATGCCGATAGCGACCCAGAGGGCAAGCCTAAGGTTAAGAAAAAGGGTGAGGACGATGAGCACGAGTAGAATTCCAGAGATGGCATTACTCTGTAGTAGAGAAAGGCGGTCTTTAATGTCTTTAGATCCGTCCAACCAACCGTAGAGAGAGACATTTTCAGGGAGGTCCTTGAATTCCTTGAGCACTGCTCGTGCATCATTCTCGGCCTCGATGATATCTTCGTTTCCTTGAGTGACGATGCGGAGACTAACCGTGGGTTTACCGTTGAACCGGTTGAGGAATTTTTGGTCAATGAATCCATCGACGACAGTGGCGACGTCTTTGACATAGACTCTGACTCCTTCTGCGGATGTGATGACGGGGATCTTGTCAAAGTCGGATTTAACATAGGCCTGCTCTCGGATACGTAGGGAGATTTCTCCTCTGTCTGTACTTATTGATCCGCCCGAGAGGTCGATGGAGTTTTGCTGGATAGCATTAGCCACTTCGTTAAAGGTGAGGTCGTAGAGCTTTAGCTTTTCCTCAGAGACTTCAATGGAGATTTCGTAATCACGCATCCCAAAGGCGGACACGCGTGAGATGTTAGGTTTTTCAAGAAGAGCGTCTCTAACTTTACGTGCAGTTTCACGGAGGTTTCTCTCTGTCTGCTCTCCTGATACCTCTACCCAGAGGACTTGTTTTGTCCGTGGGATTTCTGTGATGACGGGGTTTTCTACTTGTTCGGGAAGGTTTTGGATGGCATCCACTTGAACCTTGATGTCACTAAGGAGCTTGTTAAGAGCGTAATCTTCCAGTGCAGTGATGGTGATGGTGGCAGAATTCTCTGAGCTGCTAGAGCGGATGTTATCAATCCCGTCGACATTCTCCAGAGCCTCTTCGACCTTGATGGTGATCCCACGTTCTACGTCTTCCGGGTTACCGCCACGGATGGGGACGCTCACTCTCACTGTGTTTGCGTCAAAGGAGGGGAAGCCTTCCTTCCTTACAGTGAATGCCATGTAGATCCCTGAGAGGATGATAGTGACCATCATAAGGTTTGCTACCACTGGGTTGGAGGCAAACCAGGTGATAATTTTATGACGCTCTGTGATCGGTGATGGCATATCAGATGAAATTCCTTGTTAGGATTTTGGCTGTTTTTTTCTCCCTGCTTTTTTCTCAGAAGGCTTAGGTGCTTCCTGCTCTCCTTTACGTCGGATGGTCATCTCTTCACGGAAGCTTGTGAGTGGGCGTAGAATGATGTCAAAGGATGTTTCCTGACTATCTTTCACCTTTAAAAAGGTGAGGCCATCTTTGCTGAAGACGCTCTCTGCATTGATTTTTTTCAATTTGTCTGCACGCAGGGCCCAGAAGAAATCATTATTGATGAATGCGCTTTCTGGGATGGCTAAGGTTGCTTCGATGATGCCTGCGGGAATTTGAGCATTTACGAAGGTGCCGATAGGGAAGTAAGGAGCTTCATAAGGGTCGTCTATTTCGGCAATAACGGAGGTGGATTGGCTGGCTGAATCTATCGAGGGAGAGACACGTGTGATCTTTGCCGCTTTAGAGACTTCGGGGCGCTGAGGGTCAATGATGGTGATCTCTAAGGGGAGCTCGGAGAGTTGGATTCTTTTGAGCTGGGCTGGGATGAGGCTGAGAGGGACCTCTGCGATGGCTGAATTTACCAAGGTGCCGATGACTGTCTGAGAGGTGATGTAACGACCTTCAGAAACGGATTTCTCTGTCACAATACTGGTAAACGGGACAGTGATCTTGGTGCGTTGTAAATCAATTTTAGCTTTTTCTAAATTCCCTTCTGCTGATAAAACATTGGCTTTGGCTGCGGCAAGCTGTGGCTCTCGGAGGACAAAACTGGAGGCACCTTCTAGCTTTCTCCCAGAGGCTACCCAGTCTTCTTTTGCTTGTTTCCCCATGACTTTCTCTTCTTCTAAGGCGCATCTTGCCTCCATGAGATCTGCATCTCGCTGAGTGACGATAGAGAGGAAGTCTGCTTTCTCTATCTCTGCAAGGAGGGCTCCTTTTTCTAGGATGTTACCTACTCGGAAGTCCTTGTGAAGGCTCACTATTTTTCCGCTGAGTTGGGAGACGAGTGGGGTGGAATCATAGGCTTCTATAACTCCGAAGGAATTGATAGAACAGGGATGATCGGTGATCTTAAAACGCTGTGTTTCGACAATCGGAATAGCACTCTCGGGTGTTTTCTTTTTACGCTCTTTTTTCTGCTTACTCAGATATTCATAAGTGAATCCACCACCAGTAAGAATAAGAAGGGGAAGGAGAATTTGGAAAAATAATTTCATGGGAATAGTTAGATGCTGGTTCCTACTGCGAGAGCTAGGGTGATCCTGTTGATGTAGCGATCTGCCTGCGTGTTAATGAGCTGCTGTTTGGCGTTGAACCTACGACGCTGTGTATCTAACAGGCTTAGAATGTCAACCAAGCCTCTTTCGTATTGTCCGAGGAGGCGTTGCTCTGCTTGGATCACGGCATGAAGAGCGTCGCGAAGATGAAGCTCTCGCTGCGCTAGGACGGACTCCGACCCTAGTGCATTCTCTACTTCAAGGAGGGCGTTAAGCACGGCAGAGCGGTAATCATGTATAGACTGTCTTGCTTCCTCTTCTTGGAGAGCTATTTCTAACTTTCTTCTCCCTCCATCGAGAATCGGTGCACTGAGGTCTGCGAGAAGGCTCCAGGAGTTAAATTGACTGTCTGCGAGAGTTTTAAGAATATTGCTTTGCTGACCGAGACTAGAGGTGATTCTGAAATCTGGGAGTAAGTCTTTATGTGCGATAGTAACCTCAATATCCGCGGCTTGGATGGCGAGGAATGAGGCTTGAATATCAGGTCGATTGGTGAGGAGCGATGAGGGGGTAGAGCTGCGGATGTTCTTTAGGCTACGAGGCCATTGTGTGGACTTTAGCGAAGCAGAAGGGTAATCACCGAGTAGGAGGGAGAGGGCTCGGGAGGCTTGATTGCGTTGATCCATAGCAGATTCAAGGTCAGCTTTGGAGGAGGCGAGATCGGTGTCGGCGAGGTGAACAGCATCTAAACCTCCTGTTCCGAGTTCAAATTTTCGTTCGACCAGTGATTTTGTTTTTTTGAAGCTTTCCAGTTGCTCATTTGCCAATGAGACAAGCTTATTAGATTCGACTAGTGAGATCCATGCCTGAAGTGTCTGAGCAGCGATAGATTGTCTAGCTGCTTGGTGGTTAAACTTTCTGATTTGGAGTTCGTTTTCCGATGCACGCACTTCGGTATCGATTTTTTTCCACACATCGATTTCCCAGCTAGCATCAGCATTGATAGCGTAACGGCCAGTAGAGCGGTTAGCGGAGCCTAAGCGTCCTGCATTCGTAGAGGCATTTAAGATGGGCTTGTTAGCCGTGTTTGATTGTTGGACACTGAGTTCAGCCTGTTTGATCTGCGAGAGTGAGGAGAGGAGGCTGGGGTTCTTCTCCAAGGCGGTATGGACGAATTGCTTTGCTTGTGCGCTAGGAAAGATTTTGAGGAGGGAGCTAGTAAGGTTTGAGGAGGGTGGGATGAAGGTTTCAAAATTTTTTTTTAAAGGAAGAGTGGAATTAGCTGATGGAGCTAATTTTTCTGGCGCAGGGACACAGCCCCCGAAGAGGAGGAGTAAGGTTATCTGCCCTAGAAGCCTAAAAGAAATGGTCATGAATGAGAAATGTAGTCGTAATACTAGTGTAAGAAACTCTTAGTAAGCTTAAAAGTTGCTGAATGATGGCAAATTATAGATGAGGTGATAGAAATAACCAGTGAAAATAGTGTCTCTCACGATGGTATTTCGAGGACTTCGAGGGGGCCGTTTGTGATCGGAGGTGAAGAGGGCAAAAAGCCTTTTGCTGTTTCTAGCACATGGAATTTACTCCCTAAAAAATCTGGGTGAGTGAGGGTTTGGAATTGTTGGACTGAAGGGAGGCTCTGTGGGGTGAAGTGCTGCTCAAGCTGAAGTAACCATGCTTTACCATGATGGGTAAGAAAACGTGCCTGTGCTGTGAAATCATGCACTTGGAAGCCATGCTTTATCTGTGCGTTGGCAAGCTGAGTGAAGTCGACGTGAGTGGTGATATCCTGTCTGCCCACAGCTTCTAACGGATCTGTACCGCGTTGATGGTTTTGGTAGGTCTGTAGGGTTCCTTCGGAGCGTTTTGGGTCATAGAAATGAGAGCGGGGGAAGCCATAGTCAACGGTGATAATGAGGCCCCGGGTAAGGGCAGCCGCTACTTTGGAGAAAAAGCTATCGAGTCCTGGACGGAACTCCGTAGTGTAATCGGGAGAGAAATCAGTCCCGAGAGTGGTGATAAAGGACTGGAGCTCTGGAGTGGTGGGTTGTTTCCACGTTTTTCTGAAGTGTCCATTTTCTACTTCAATGAATAGCTGCATCCATTGACCTTGTTGAAGTTGGATAATTTCCACAGGGAAGGCATCGATCAATTCATTAGAAAGGAAGACCCCTTCTAGACCGTGTAGAGTCTCTATAGTGGGGTGTATAGAGATAGATTCTTGAAAGATTTTAAGTTTTTTACTCTGAGCGAGTTGGGATTCCTCTCTGGGTTCGATGATGTGGTAATGCCAGTGGCACTCTGGGACGAGGGTATTGAGCTCTGTGCAAATATCATAGGCGAGGTCACCTCGATCAGCCCCCATCTCTATGATAGAGAAAGGAGAAGGTCTTCCCTGATCTTCCCATATATGAGCGAGGCGATGGGCAAGGATTTTTCCGAATGCTGCACCTACAGATACGGAAGTGATGAAGTCACCCTTTTTCCCCACCTTTGGGGCTGGGGAGGCGTAATATCCATGTTCTTCGTGGTAGAGGGCGGTTTCCATAAATGAATGGAAAGATATTGTGTTGGCAGAACGTAATTTTGACTGTAAATATTCAGCACAGCTATTGATTGGCAGATGTTCTTTTGAGGAACTGAAGGAATGAGATGAGCTAGAATCCATGATGTTTGGCCGACGAAAATTTAAGCATAAGCAAAAACTTAAAAAGCCACCAATCTTCTTACGAGGATGGTTCTTGGCCTTTATGGTCTTTGGTGTGGTGTGTCTGATTGGAGCTTACTTTCTTTTTATGGGCTATACCAAGGAATTTCGTGAGATGGCGAAAACCTATGAACTGGATTTGATCGGGAAAGTAGAACGACCAAGCTTGATCCTCGATAGAAAATTTGAGGAAGTGGGGAGGATTTTTGTAGAAAACCGGTCAGAGGTGTCGATCGAACTGGTCCCTCAAAAAATGATTGATGCGCTTGTTTCTGGTGAGGATTCTAGATTTTTCACCCATGATGGGGTAGATTATATGGGTGTGTTGCGTGCTGCACTTGGAAACCTCAAGTCAGGAAATGAAGATTCCGGGGCTTCTACGATCACCATGCAGCTGGCACGTAATGCCTTTCCTCTGCAAAAAGACACGGAGTCCAATGGGGG
>JALZVA010000246.1 GCA_023301335.1 Akkermansiaceae bacterium | reverse complement strand
ATTTAGATGAAGATCGGTAAGGATGTTTTTTTCTATCTGTGATGACGACATCAAAGTAGGTGTCTGTCTGATCTGGTTCAATGAGGGCGTAATCATTCGCAAAACAGTAGTTCTTAAATTGCTTTCGGTGTGCGGTAGCGAGGAAGGTGAACCTGTTCACAAATACTAACTGAAAGCCAAGGGACTGGAACTCTGTGACGATGTGGAATAAGTACCTCGCCATCACGGAGTCAATATCTCCTGAAGTGAAGTCAAATAAGCATAGTTTTCTATTGGCTTGAATAGGGCTGGCGCCGGCGCGTAGCGATTGAATATTTTCTTTTGCCTTTTTTGAGAAACGCGCAGCTAGACATTTAGCTTGGTGCTCAATGGCGTAAGAAAGTTTCATGAAAGAAGAAGGGTTAATTATTATTTTTAGCTCGATCGTCACCCGCACTCAGGCTCGATTTTTTACCGTTTTGTAATCACCTGCATATAGCTAGCATAGAGGGCTGTGTCTCAGAGAGCGATAAGATTCGAGAGAGGAAAACCATGAAAAAAGTTCATCATTGATGATGGATTAGTGATGGCTGGTGGACTTGTTTATAAAAAACGAGATTTTCTCTTAAGCTGCGAAAGATTCTCCACAAGAGCAGGTCACAGAGGCATTCGGGTTAGTGACTTTAAACCCTCCTTGCTGAAGGTCGTCTGAGTAGTCGAGCTCACTGCCACTGACAAAAAGTGCGCTTTTGGGGTCAATTACTACACTAACAGAATTTGAGATGACCATGATGTCGCGATCACGTGGCCCATCAACGAGATCCATCTTGTACTGCAGCCCGGAGCATCCGCCACCGATGACAGCGATGCGGAGGGCTCCCTCTGGACGTCCTTGCTTCGAGAGGAGTCCATTCAGGTGAGTAGATGCTCCATCTAGGACTTTCACGAGCTTCTCATTTCCCATCTTGTAGTTCATGGCTGCAAGATAGGTTCAAGGTGGTAAAATGCAAGCTTGTTCAGAGGGCCAATGGGCTGGTATAAATCTTTTGTGAGTGAGGCATTGTTTAGAGATTTCCTGATTGTTGGCCAAGGCTTAGCAGGCAGTGCTCTAGCGATGAGCTTGAGGGAGAAAGGAGCGTCTGTGTGGGTCGTGGATACGGAGCAGTGGGGGGCGGCATCGGAGGTCGCTGCTGGACTAGTTACACCATTAGCAGGAAAGGGGATGAATCCCGGATGGAGGCAGGAGGAGTATCTACCTGAGGCGATAGCGTATTATCGTGATTTGGAAAAACAGTATGAGAAAACGCTCTTCTATTCCCTACCTGTAGTAAGACCCTTTAAAGGAACTCAGGAAAAAGAAAAATTCCAGAATTCTTTAGAAAAGCGAAAAGCCTGGTTGGGCGAGGACGCTGAACTCCCGGATGAGCTGAAAGCCGAGCATGGGGCATTCACGATGCGTGAGGGTGGATGGCTGGACACCAGCGCATACCTAGAGCTTATTAGAAATATTCTAGGAGAAGACTTCGAACAGAATATCGTGCATGAAGAAGATTTGGAAATGTTAGATGGAGCGGTGAAGTGGAGAGGTAAGAGATTTAAAAAAGTGATTTTTTGCGGTGGCTACAAAGATTTGTTAGAAGGAGCGTTTTCTTTTTTGAAGTCGCGATCAGCAAAAGGAGAGATGTTACGCGTGCGGATAGATGGCTTAGAGCCTCATCACATATTTAGTCGAAACGGCTGGCTTGTACCACTGCCTGACGGATCTTGGAGAGCGGGAGCCTCATATAGCTGGGATGATTTAAACGAGAATCTCTCAGGAGCTGGCAGACGTGATGTGGAAGAGCGGATTCAGAGTTTACTTAGCTTACCCTACGAGGTGATTGAGCAAACAGCTGGGGTCAGACCCATCGTAAATAATAGCCAGCCAGTCGTGGGTTTACACCCTGAGTATCCATGCCTAGGGATGTTTAATGGCTTAGGTTCTAAAGGAGTACTGACGTCCCGCTCGGTAGCACTTCACTTTGCCGATTATTTACTGGGGCGGATCGAGCTTGATCCAGAACTAAACTATACGAGACTAATCAAATGAAAGTGTATGATTCCCCAGCAAAAGTGAACCTCAGTCTCCGTGTCCTGAGGCGTCTTGAAGACGGGTTTCATGAGATAGAGACCTTGATGGCTCCACTGGGGCTGAAGGACCAGTTAACATTTGAAAAAGCAGAGGGATTTACGCTTGAGTGTGATTACCCAGGCGTGCCATTGGATGATTCAAATCTTGTGTGGAAAGCTGCTGCTTTGTTAGAAAAAGAAACAGGTAGGACATTTTCTTATAAAGTGAAGATTGATAAATCGATTCCTCATGGAGCCGGTTTAGCTGGGGGGAGTAGTAATGCTGCGACCTGCCTGATTGCACTGAATGAGTTAGAAGAGTTAGGTTTAAGCAAGGAGCGATTGGCTAGCTTAGGAAGCCAAATAGGAGCAGACGTAGCATTTTTTATTTACCAACAATGCTGCATCTGTCGAGGCAGAGGAGAGCTGGTGGAGCCAGTGCACATCGATACCGATCAGGACATATTGCTAGTAAAGCCTGCATTTAGTGTGATGACACCAGCTGCTTATAAAGCGTGGGAGTCATCTACTGAAATCTCTGGTGTCAGCTATGCAGCTCAAACAATGCCATGGGGATCAATGGTGAATGATCTGGAGAGACCAGTGTTTGAAAAATATCGATTCCTCGCAGAATTAAAAACATGGTTACTGTCTAGATCAGAGGTTAAGGGCGCGATGATGAGTGGGTCAGGATCGACTGTGTTTGCTCTAACTCAAGGGGATACATCGGGGATGGTGAAAGAGATGAAAGAGGTGCTAGATTCTGGTTTATGGGTGAAGCAGACGAATCTCTCATTTTAGATAAAGAATAGTTGGAATATTAAAAGATTTGGGACATCTTAAGAATATGACGATTCAAAAAACAATGATTTCAGCAGTTGGAGCAGCTTTAGTGATGTCAGTATCATCTTTCGCCGCAGAAGGATGGATGACAGATTTTGAGGCGGCTAAGAAAAAAGCTATCGCTGAAGACAAAGCGCTTCTAGTTGATTTTACAGGTTCAGATTGGTGTGGATGGTGTATCAAGTTAGACAATGAAGTTTTCCAGAAGCCAGAGTTTAAGGGAGCTGAAAATTTTGTCCTAGTTTCTCTCGACTTCCCTAGAGATAAATCAAAGCAAAGCCCTGAGCTAATTGCTCAAAAT
>JALZVA010000245.1 GCA_023301335.1 Akkermansiaceae bacterium | reverse complement strand
GTTTGAGAACTTGGAGGCTGATCATTTTCATTAACAAAATCAGGGAGTGCTGAAAGCCATAGAATTTTTTCAGATGTGGAGTTTTCAGTATTTGGGGGGAGATTACTGTGGACTTTTAGAGTGCTTATGTTTCCTGAAAAAGCGTAGGCAATAAATCGAGTTGGATTTGAATTTGCTAACCAAAACCTACTGAAAGGGATACGGTTTACTTCTTCCCAACTGACAGTTGTATAAACCAGCTTGATGAGTGAACCTTCTTCCAAAGATTTGATCGGAATATTGAGCTCTTTAGAATGTGTTTCGAGATCAGATGAATCATCATTGATGAAGAGTTCGTTTACCTTTCCTTGGTAGGTAGTTTTTCCCTTGTTAATAACTTGCACGGAGTTGACGTAGATTTTTTCATAAATAGGATTAAAAGTGATGGTTTTGTTCGACAAGTATTCGATGCTGGAAGCCTTTGTGACAACGATATCAAGATAGGTAGTTTCCGTGATTTTCCCATTTTTGGTAATCTCTTTAGTGACGATTTCTGATCGGGTATAATAGTTATTATCCTCTTCGTTGGGGGCTGGGATATTTGAATGTTTGTTTTTTAGTTCACGAAGTTTAGCGCTCAGTGGGATAGGCTTAATTTCTTTACGTATTAAAGAATGATCGCCTAAGCCGAGTGATGCAGATGCTTTGGATAGAGCATTTTTGACACTGAAATTATCAGGAAATTTTTGAGCTAATGTGCTGAGTAGTTCATAGGATTTTTGAGGCTGATTCATTTGGCGCAAAATATTAGCCTTCCATATCTGGGAGCTAATAGAGCTATTCTCCAGTGCGGCTAATTTATTAATAGCTGCAAGAGCTTTTTGATATTCCCGCTTTCCTTGGTAAGACTCTACAAGGTATTCTAAGGCATTTATATGGGTGGGGGATTCTGACAAGACCTCATTATTTAAGAGGTTAATACTCAGGTCGTATTCTTCACAGGCGACATAAGCTGCGGCTTTCCATACTGTGATCTCTAGGCTGGGATGATGTTTAAGATGGCTGTCTAATACGCTCACAGCTTTTTTAGGGTCTTCTTCCATGAGGAGGTCGATGTAATCATACAAGTGGTTGGTGTCGTCGTAACCACCACTAAACAAACTATCATACAAGGCATAGCCTTTTTCTTTGTCACCTAAGTGGATGTAAGACTCGGCTTCACTAGCAATGAAATGCTGATCAGAACTGAATATTTTTTGAGCTTCTTTGATAGCTTCAAAAGCAGTTTTATACTCTTGTAGCTGATTTAAGGCATTGATATAATTTAAGTGATAAGTATCAATTGAGGAGTTGAGTTTTATGGATTTAAGAAATAATTTTTTTGCCGCGAGGTAGTCGCTTTCCCGATATTGTCCAGTGCCTAAGTAATTAGCTAAGTGGGCTTGCTTTGTATGAAGATTGTTATCCGCTTGGGGTGTTCCTTGCTCAATCCAAGAAAAATTATCCCAAAGAGATTTTGCTATAGAAGTGTAGCCAGGTGAAAAGAACGCATACGTACCTGCAATGATGACATTAGAGTCTTTTTCTGTTAAGTGAATTTCTGTAATATATCTTTCACCATCGACTTCGTAGGGGGCGGAGGCTGTATGTATGAGATGGCCATTCCGGGTGTATGTGGAATACTGATAGTCCTTATAGTTACTATGATTTAAAAGGCTGAGAGCCCCACGTAGAAGTTGGCGCTTATTTAAATTTGTATCATTTTTGTATTCGTAAATGAGAAGGCTCTCTTGGTCTTTTCCTAATACGGCGCTAAAGTGGTTTGAAGGGTGGTCTACTGATGCGTTATTTAATGGGTTTAATGAGGTTCCTTGAATATGTGTTTTCCATCCTGCATAGGAAGATATGAGAGTTTTTCCCTCATCGTGGATTCTGATATCTTCAGAGGAAAAACTATCAAGAATAGCCAAGTGGTGTTTTTTAACTAAGTCCTTTTTAGGATGGAGTCCCCAAGAGTAAATCTGGTGACTCATGCCAAATTTAGAATACACAGATACATAATAAATCATTTTATTATTATTGTGATTCATTTCTATTTCAACAGTTTGAAATAGAATATCATGAGTGCTGCTTAAGTGTTTGAATTTTACATTTTTAGCATTTGGTTGCTCAGAATTTATACGAATATTTTCTATAAGAATGTCTAGAGTAGAAGATGCTGGAGCTTCAAGCTCTTCACAAATGGCGATGCCGTATCCTACTGTTTTGGGGTAGACCCAAGATATGTCAGAAAGAGGATTAAGTTTCCTGGTTTTTGTTGCAATATTTCGAGGGGTGGAAAACGTATACCCTTTTTCTACGTTACTATAAATGAAAGGGGGTATGTTTGTTGGAGCGGAAGCGTGTGCTTTTTTCTTTGAAGCTGACTGAGCGTTTTTTGAAGCTACGTTTTTTTTCCACCACGATTTAATGTCTGTAGCTAATTTTTCTGATTGCTGTAATCTTTTTTCAGCCTCGTGTGATTCAATTTTAGCGCTCAGAAGGGAATGGCTTTCTTCTAAGGTGTGTAAATGTTTCTGATACCCCTCTTGTTGCTCATGTTCTTTCTTTAACTGTGAAGTGAGAGATGTGTTATGTGCAGTGAGTGATTGAATATCATTTTTATAGAGTGAATAAGCAAACAAGAGGGAGCAAATGGTGAACAGGAGTGCGAGGGACCCTGCGATGCGAGATTTTTTCAGAATAGCAAAAATAGAAACGCTAAAGCAAATGATGAGTAGAAGAACGGGCGTCATGGAGTTAGAAAAGAAGGTAAATGGTGTGCGTAGAAGAGAGCAAGACCGAAAAGTAAATTAGGCTAAAGCAAGCTTCTGTTATATTAAGTAAGCTTTCTATCCAGACTTCGGAACTGCACAGCCTCTAACAAATGTGGTAACTCGATGTTTTTCGACTCCTGCATGTCGGCTAAGGTACGCGAGAGCTTTAGGATTCTATCGTAAGCGCGAGCTGAGAAACTAAGTTCCTTCATCACTTGTTCGAGGTAGGCGTTGGTTTCCTTGTCGATCTGGCAGTATGTTCTCATTTCCTTAGGGGTGAGATGCGCATTCCAAGTGAGTTTATTCGAGGTGCGTTGCTTTTGAATGTCTCTTGCCTTGATCACGCGTTCTCGGACGGTGGCGGAGGACTCGCCGAGGGAGGTGCTGGAGAGGTCTTGATACTCAACGAGGGGAACGTCGCATTGTAAATCGATTCGATCAAGGAGTGGCCCTGAAATTCTTCGACGATAGTTTTCTAATTGCCTGGGGGTGCATTTACACACGCGCTTGGTGTCGCCATAGTATCCACAAGGGCAGGGATTCATTGCCGCGACGAGCATGCACTGCGAGGGGAAGGTGAGGGTGCCGGCGGCTCTGCTAATTGTTACAGAAAAATCTTCTAGAGGCTGACGTAGGACTTCTAAGGTTTGGCGACGAAATTCGGGTAGTTCGTCTAGGAAAAGAACTCCGTGCTGAGCGAGTGAGACTTCCCCCGGGCCGGGATTAGTTCCTCCTCCTAGGAGTCCCGCATCTGAGATGGTATGGTGTGGAGAGCGGAAAGGTCGCTGAGTGACAAGAGATTCTGAGGCATCTAAAATCCCTGCAATGGAATGCACCTTCGTGGTTTCTATAGATTCTTCCTCCTCCATCGGTGGGAGAATGGAGGGGAGGCGTTTAGCGAGCATCGACTTCCCTGTTCCTGGGGAACCACTGAAAAGCAGGTTGTGATTACCCGCAGCGGCGACCTCAAGTGCCCGCTTGGCATGGTGCTGTCCTTTCACGTCTGCTAGATCTTCGAGGTAAACGGGGGCTTGGTGATTAGAATTTTCCCGAGAGACTGGCTGGAAGGCTCTTTGGGCAGTAAGAAGAAGGTAGGCGTCGTGTAGGGAGCGGATACCATAGACTTCGATCCCACTGACAACTGCGGCCTCAGCGGCATTCTCCTCGGGGACGAGCACTCTAGATTTTCCCTGCTGCCTAGCTTCCAGTGTGATGGAGAGGGCTCCTTTGATGGGGCGAATCGCTCCATCAAGAGCTAGTTCACCTGCGATCACGTAGTTGTCTGACAGAGGCATGGCCTCATCCATACCTAAAGAGGCTAGGGCAAGTGCGATAGGGAGGTCAAAACTAGGGCCTTCTTTTCTGAGATCGGCAGGGGCAAGATTAATAGTGCTGTTCCCTTGTGGCCAGGACAGACCGCTGTTATCTAGAGCGGAAAGCACACGCTGAGTGGACTCCCTAACGGCGGCATCAGGAAGACCAACGAGGTTAAGACGGAAATCGGATTTATGGGTGGCGTTGACCTCGACCTCGATTTGGACGGCATTGACCCCAAGTAAAGCTGCAGAATATAAACGAATCATTATCTTTAGAGTTAGATAAATCACTTTTATAGATGTTCCGATGAACATTCAACTATTTATTTTTTAAAAATTAATAGAAGCTAATGTTAGAAATTAAGGTATTCTTTAATAAATTCATATCTATTTAAAAAGTAACGAGTTGCGTCTTCTGTTTATAGTTAATAAAGCTTAAAGTTTTTAAAAACTTAAAATTAAACGCTTGCTTTTATAAAAATATTTAGCTTTTCTTGACCTTGAACAGGGGGCGGCACTCCTCTGTTCGGCACAACTACAACATAACTTAACCGTTCTATGAAATCACACACAAACTCAGGCGTGGACGCCGAGAGGTTGGCGGACTTTGTCCTCTTCACTCAGCGCTCCTGTATCTTAAATCTATCCAGTAAGCTCAATAAGGATAAGGTTTCTTTTCCGCAATTTTTCCTTCTTGCGTATCTCTCTAGTGAGGAATACCTAACGATGTCTGATATTGCTCAGAAAATGGGGCACTCTACTGCTGCGGCAACTGGTCTTGTAGATCGACTACAGGATCTTCAGTTTGTCGAGCGTGTGCACGCCATGGATGATCGACGTAAAATCATGGTGAGAATCACCAAGGATGGAGCCGAGCTCGTAGCGAAGATGCGTAACGAAATAGCAATCTCACTTTCTGACGTGATGTCAGAAATGGATGAAGAAGAAGCAGATACGATCAATCATGCGAAGTCAGCGATCAATCGTCGCGTTTAAAAAATAGATTTCTTATAAGGTTTCGAGTGAAGCTTTACACATAGCAAACGGAGGTTCAGGATTTATTCCTGAACCTCCGTTATTTTTTCTAGCCTATTTGCGTGATGAAAATGGGAAGACGTGACGGAGGATAGATGAAAATTTAGCAACTATGTCTTTTTTTCTTGACTATAATGGGAAAAGTCGTAATTGCTCTCACCGCTCAATAAATATTCCGTATAATCGGGGGTTTTTTGGGCGTTAAATTCGGCAGTGATTAGAGGTCAGACTACATTGGATTATTCAAGGTTTGGACTCTGCTCATTGCTTCATATTAAGGTCGCGACTTAAGATGATAGGTGAACAGAAAAAGAGATTCAAATATACTGCGCCCGGGCTGGAAACGGCACCGGGCTTAACCGCCTCTATACCAGAAACTACAGCATATGTCAGATAGACGTTACTTCGGAACGATCGAGGAAGTGATTGAGCCACCAAACCTTATTGAGGTTCAATCCAAGTCCTATGAAGATTTTCTTCAGAAAGAAGTGCCACCGGCACAACGAACAGAAACTGGTCTCCAGGCCGTCTTGATGGAAGTTTTTCCAATCAAGTCGTACGATGAGACTATAGAACTTGATTTTCTCGAGTACGATATCGAAGATTCTAAGCTGACTGCCCTTGAGGCACTCCGCACAGGTGAGAGCTTCTCAGCAGCACTTTATGTGACGTTCAAACTAAAGGACGAAACTGGGAATAAGCAGGAGCGTGTTTACATGGGGGAACTCCCAATGATGACACGCCGAGGCACTTTCGTGATAAACGGAGCCGAGCGTGTAATCGTTTCTCAGCTACACAGATCTCCAGGTATCTGTTTTGAGAAATCTCAGCACCTCAACGGAAAGGATCTTTTCTCCTTCCGCATTATTCCTGACCGTGGATCATGGCTGGAGACACAGTTTGATACCAACGACCTTCTTTACGTTTACCTCGACCGCCGTCGCCGTAGACGTAAGTTCCTTGCCACTACGTTCCTTCGTGCACTTGGTTACCCTACCAACCGCGAACTCGTTGAGCAGTTCTACGAAATTCACAAGCTTAAGCTTGCAGATGAAATGGATGAAGAGGAACTTTCTGCAATGGTTCCATTCGATGACGTCTTTGATGGCGAAGTCGTCGTAGCTAAGCAATACGAGCCACTCACCATCGGTGTTGTGCGTCAGCTTATTTCATTAGGCACCAAGTCACTTGAAGTGATCGATTCTCGCGATGATGAGATTCTTCTTAAGTCATTGAAAAAAGACCCATCACACGATGAGGAATCTGCTCTCAAAGACATTTACCGTAAGATTCGCCCAGGCGATCCTCCGACTGCAGCGAATGCAAAGGCTCTTCTTAAGCGCCTCTTCTTCGATGCTAAGAAGTATGATCTCACACGTGTAGGTCGTTATAAGATCAACACAAAGCTTGAGATCAAGGTCGACTCACACGAGCGCACCATGGTGGGAGAAGATTTCCTCCACGCGGTGAAGTACCTTCTTAAGACGAAAAAAGGAGACGGTGTCCTCGATGACATTGATCACCTTGGTTCACGTCGTGTGCGTGCTGTTGGTGAGCTTCTTGCGAATCAGTGCCGTGTAGGTCTTGCTCGTACCGAGCGTCTCGTTAAAGAGAGAATGACTCTCTTTGATGTAAACATCGAAGGCATGACGCCACAGAAACTGATCAACCCAAAAGCTCTTTCTGCAGTAGTAAGAGACTTCTTTGGCCGCTCTCAGCTTTCTCAGTTCATGGACCAAACCAACCCACTTGCAGAGCTCACGCACAAGCGTCGTCTCTCAGCGCTTGGGCCAGGAGGTCTTAATCGTGACCGTGCAGGATTCGAGGTGCGTGATGTGCACCCATCCCACTACGGACGTATCTGTCCTATTGAGACTCCGGAAGGACCGAATATTGGACTCATCAACTCGATGTGTACCTACGCACGTATCAATGAATTTGGATTCATCGAAACACCTTACCGCAAGGTCGTAAATAGCCGTGTAACCAATGAAATCGAATACGTGACTGCCGACCAAGAGGAAAAATTCCTCATCGCTCAGGCAAACAACGCCATCGACGACAAAGGAAACTTCCTCAACGAACGCGTCACAGCACGTGAGAGAGGGGAGTTCATCGAAGTGGAATCATCAACGGTTGATTACATGGACGTTTCTCCTAAGCAGCTCGTTTCAGTAGCTGCAGGACTCATTCCATTCCTCGAACACGATGATGCCAACCGTGCATTGATGGGATCAAACATGCAACGCCAAGGTGTTCCATTGCTTATCTCTGACCGTCCTCTCGTAGGAACGGGACTGGAAGCAAAGGCCGCATCGGATTCCCGCGCAGTCATCATTTCTGAGTCTGACGGAGTCGTAGCCGCATCTACAGGGGAAATTATTATCGTCACAAAAGACGGTGAGCTCCCTGTGCCAGATCAAGCATTCCTATCTGATATCGAATGTGTCTCTACAGACATCGAAAATGGCGTATTCGTTTACCCACTTCGTAAATTCATGCGCTCAAACGCAGGAACCTGTATGAACCAGAAGCCGATCGTCTACCGTGGCGATAAGGTGAAAATCGGAGACTGTCTTGCAGACGGAGCAAATACAGAGAAGGGCGAGCTCGCTCTTGGACGTAACGTGCTCGTCGCATTCATGCCTTGGAACGGATATAATTTCGAGGATGCCATCGTTATCTCTGAGAAAGTGGTTAAAGAGGATATTTACACCTCCATCCACATTTCTGAGTTCGAGTGTGCAGCTCGTGACACCAAGCTCGGGCCTGAAGAAGTCACACGTGACATTCCAAATGTCGGGGAAGAAGCTCTGAAGAACCTCGACCATGACGGAATCATCCGCATCGGTGCAGAGGTGAAGCCTGGTGACATTCTTGTCGGTAAGATCACTCCAAAGTCTGAGACGGAACTCGCTCCAGAAGAGCGTCTCCTCCGTGCCATCTTCGGGGAAAAAGCTGCTGACGTGAAGGATACCTCACTCCGTGTCCCATCAGGATGCACAGGAATCGTTCAGGACATTCGTATCTCTACACACGGTGTAGCTCGCAGAAAGGATTCAGACATTGATCCAGCGCAACTCAAGAAGCAGCTGAAGAAGATCAATGACGACTACAAGAAGAAAAAAGACCAGCTCACTGACCAGCTCACTGAGAAGCTTTCTGACA
This sequence comes from Akkermansiaceae bacterium, assembly GCA_023301335.1. Taxonomy (GTDB): domain Bacteria; phylum Verrucomicrobiota; class Verrucomicrobiia; order Verrucomicrobiales; family Akkermansiaceae; genus Rubritalea. The sequence goes on along the minus strand of JALZVA010000245.1, from coordinate 7,085 downwards.
TTCTTCTTGGAGAAAAAATCCCACTCGACGTTGTTAATGCACAGTCAGGTGAGATCATTATCCCTGCGAATCGTAAGATCACTAAGACGCTTCTTCGTAAGCTCGCTGCGATTTATGATCACATCGAAATCGATCCATCACCGATCCGTAATAAGATTCTTGAAATCATTTCTTCTTTCGAAGGACGTTTCCAAGAGCTTGACACAGATCGTGAGCGTCGTCTTGACCAGATGGAATCTGGTGACGAGGTTGATCCAGGTGTAATTAAGGAAGTGAAAGTCTTCATCGCCGCTAAGCGTAAGCTTTCAGTAGGGGATAAGATGGCTGGACGCCACGGTAACAAAGGTGTTGTCGCAGTTATCGTCCCAGAGGAAGATATGCCTTACCTCGAAGACGGAACGCCTATTGAAATCTGCTTGAACCCACTCGGTGTGCCATCTCGAATGAACGTTGGACAGGTTCTTGAAACGCACCTTGGAGTAGCCGCTAAAGCCCTCGGGTTCACAGTAGCCACTCCGATTTTCGACGGTATCCCAGAACAGAAAATTTGGGACTACATGAGCGAAGCCAAGAAAGTCGACGGATTTACTTGGATCGGTGACGGAAAAGACGGCAGCGTAGCAGGTAAGTCCACTCTCTATGATGGACGCACCGGTGACGCTATCCACCAGCCAGTTGTGGTGGGGCAGATCTACATGCTGAAGCTCGGTCACCTCGTGGCAGATAAACTTCACGCACGTGCCGTTGGACCATACTCACTTGTTACCCAGCAGCCGCTCGGTGGTAAGGCCCAGTATGGTGGTCAGAGATTCGGTGAGATGGAGGTGTGGGCACTAGAAGCATATGGTGCAGCATACACTCTTCAGGAACTCCTCACGGTGAAGTCAGATGACGTTCAGGGAAGGACTCGTATCTACGAGGCAATTGTCAAAGGGGATAATAACCTCGAGGCAGGAACCCCTGAGTCCTTTAACGTTCTAATTAAGGAAATGCAGTCACTCGGAATGGATGTGCGTCCCGGTAAGAAGAATGATAAACCAGTCATTGACATAGATGCGGGCGAAGACTTCTCACTAGACGACCTTACGCTCTAATCAACACAAATAACAAAAACGGGGGGCGCCAAGCCCCTCCTTCAAATCCTTCAAACTAACAACTTTTAAAGATTACATAAATATCATGAGTGTTGAAACCAATCTTAAAGAACTTTTCGGAGTAAACAGCCAACCTGAATCATTCGATCATGTGGCGATCACCGTAGCGAACCCTGAGACCATCCGTTCATGGTCTAAAGGTGAAGTTCAAAATCCTGAAACCATCAACTACCGGACATTCAAGCCGGAAAAAGGCGGTCTCTTCTGTGAACGTATCTACGGACCTACACGTGACTGGGAATGTGCGTGTGGAAAGTATAAGCGTATCAAGCACAAAGGCGTCACTTGTGACCGCTGTGGTGTTGAGGTAACGCTTTCACGTGTGCGTCGTGAGCGCATGGGACACATCGAACTTGCAGTTCCTGTTTCTCACATCTGGTTCTACAAGTGTATGCCATCGCGTATCGGCTTGATGCTGGACATGTCTGCACGTCAGCTTGAACGTGTGATTTACTATGAAGATTACATGGTCACTGACTCTGGATCTACTCCACTTGAGCGTGGACAGCTCCTCACTGAGACAGAACTCCGTGATGCAGAAGACGATTACGGCGAGGATTCATTCCGCGCAGCAATGGGTGCTGAAGCACTTCAAGATCTTCTCTCACAGTGTAAGCTTGCTGAACTTTTAGTGGAACTTGAAGAACTAATGAACAATACCCGCTCTAAGCAGGTGCGTAAGAAGCTAGCAAAGCGTCTTAAGCTTGTTCAAGGGTTCTCCTCATCCAAGACACGTCCAGAATGGATGGTCATGAATGTGCTTCCAGTGATCCCACCAGATCTTCGTCCACTTGTTCCACTTGAAGGTGGACGTTTTGCGACATCTGATCTGAACGACCTCTATCGTCGTGTGATCAACCGTAATAATCGTTTGAAGAATCTCCTTCTTCTGAAGACTCCAGAAGTGATTATCCGTAACGAAAAACGTATGCTTCAGGAAGCTGTAGATGCGCTCTTCGATAATGGACGTCACGGCCGCGCTGTAACAGGTGTAGGAAACCGCGCACTGAAGTCACTTTCAGATATGCTTAAAGGTAAAGGTGGACGTTTCCGTCAGAACCTTCTCGGAAAGCGTGTGGATTACTCTGGTCGTTCTGTAATCGTAGGTGGACCTGAGCTGAAGCTCGGACAATGTGGTATTCCTAAGAGAATGGCACTGACACTCTTCGAACCATTTATTATCCGTAGACTTAAGGAACTTGGCTACTGCCACACCGTTCGTTCTGCGAAGAAAATGATCGATCGCAAGACCACAGAAGTGTGGGATATCCTTGCTGAAGTCACCCAAGGGCACCCAGTGATGCTCAACCGTGCTCCTACTCTGCACAGACTTTCTATCCAGGCATTTGACCCTGTATTGATTGAGGGTTCTGCTATTCGTGTGCACCCACTCGTGTGTTCTGCATACAATGCGGACTTCGATGGTGATCAGATGGCTGTGCACGTTCCACTTTCTGTGGAAGCTCAGATGGAAGCACGTCAGCTGATGTTGGCTCCGAACAACTTGTTCTCACCAGCCTCTGGCCGTCCGATTGTAGCGCCTTCACAGGACATCATTCTCGGATGTTACTACCTCACATATAGCCGTAACCGTACAGCTAAAGAGCGTGAAGCAATCAAAGAAACGCACTTGCCACTCTTTGAAAACACCACAGAAGTGGAGTTCGCTATCGCCTCACGTAAGGTGAAGTATCATGACCTTGTTAGACTGCGTAACCCTGATCTCGGAAATGACACGGTGTTTGGTGAAACAGATGCCAAAATCATCGAGACCACCGCAGGACGTGTGCGTTTCAACGAGATTTTCCCAGAAGGCGTAGGCTTCATTAACTTCAACGTAGGGAAGAAGCAGATGGGTGACCTCATCTGGAGAACTTACCAGAAGGCAGGAAAGAAGGCTACCGTCGAGATGCTCGATAAACTTAAGAACCTTGGCTTCATGGAAGCGATGCGTTCAGGAACATCGATCGGAATCGTTGACATGGTTATTCCTGAGGAAAAACCTGAAGTGCTTAAGAAAGCCTATGAAGGTGTGGAAAAAGTCACCAAGCTTTACCAGTCAGGTGTGATCACGAACAACGAACGCTACCAGCAGGTAGTGGATATCTGGACCAAAGCGGGTGATGATATCGCCAATGCGCTTTATCGTAAGCTTGAGCACAACGAAGGTGAAGAGATGGCGAACCCACTCTTCATGATGGTTGACTCTGGTGCACGTGGTAATAAGGCACAGATTAAGCAGCTCTCTGGAATGCGTGGTCTTATGGCCAAGCCATCAGGTGAGATTATTGAACGCCCGATCACTTCTAACTTCCGTGAGGGACTTTCAGTGTTGGAATACTTCATCTCCACACACGGTGCGCGTAAGGGACTTGCTGATACAGCTCTTAAGACAGCGGACTCAGGTTACATGACTCGTAAGCTCGTGGACGTTGCTCAAGATGTGATCATCACTCAGACAGATTGTGGCACACTTAACGGAATCATCGTAGGACCAATCTATGACGGAGACGAAGAAGTAGCTTCACTCTCTCAGCGTATTTATGGACGCACCGTAGTCGATAGCGTAAAAGATCCAGTATCTGGTGAAATTATTGCAGACGCGAACACTGTGCTCGATGAGAATCAAGCAAACCGTATCGAAAATATTGGTTTCCAGGCACTGAAGATCCGCTCTGTCCTCACTTGTGAGTCAGAAAGAGGATGCTGTGCTACGTGTTACGGTCTGAACCTTGCTACAGGTGTCATAGCCAAGCACGGTGAAGCTGTAGGCATCATTGCTGCTCAGTCGATCGGTGAACCGGGAACACAGTTGACGATGCGTACATTCCACTCTGGTGGTGTAGCGCTTTCCTCATCAAAGCAGCCTGAACTGAAAGCTAAGAATTCTGGTATCGTGGTCTATAACGACTTACGCACGGTAAAAGATGCGAATGGAAACTACGTTGTTCTGAATAAGAACGGATCAGTTTCTGTGCGTGCAGACAGTGACGGAACTCCAGGAGAAGAGCTTGAAAAGCATAACCTCGTGATCGGTTCGATCATCTCAATCGCTGACGGAGAGTCAGTGAAAGCTGAGAAGATCTTCGTTACATGGGATCCGTATAACGTGCCGATTCTTACAGAAAAAGCAGGTAAAATCGAATTCCGCGACATGATCGTAGGGATTACCGTAGCCAACGAAACTGACCGTGAAACGGGTAAGAAAGGAATGGTTGTTACCGAACACAAAGAAGACCTTCACCCGCAGGTCGTGATCGTTGATGCCAAATCCGGTGAAGTCCTCGCTTCTTACTCAGTTCCAGTCGGCGCTCACCTTTCTGTAAAAGAAGGTCAGAAAGTTGGCGGTGGTGTCATGCTTGCTAGAACGCCTCGTCAGGCTTCTAAGACAAAGGATATCACAGGTGGTCTTCCACGTATCGCCGAGCTTTTCGAAGCACGTCGCCCGAAAGATGCCTCAGTCATTGCTAAACTCGATGGAACCATCTCCTTTGGTGGAACTGTGAGAGGGAAGAAGAAAGTTATCATCACTAATGAAGAGTCTTCTGAGACTGCTGACCACCTCGTTCCTATGGGACAGAGTGTCAGTATCGCAGAAGGAGACTACCTCAAGCGTGGAGATAATATCACTGACGGTCCAATCGACCCAGCTGACCTTCTCGAAGCATGTGGACCTCAGGTTCTTCAGGAACACTTAGTGAATGAAGTGCAGGAAGTTTACCGTGTCCAGGGTGTAGAAATTAACGATAAGCACGTGGAGGTCATCATCCGCCAAATGCTTCGTAAGGTGAAGATCATCGAACCTGGTGATACATCCTTCCTATGGGATGATCAGGTTGACCGCACCAATTTCAAGAAGGAGAACAAGCGTGTGAAAGCTGAAGGTGGTATGCCTGCAGAATGTGAACCAGTGCTTCTGGGTATCACAAAGGCATCACTTGAGACGGATTCATTCATCTCTGCTGCTTCCTTCCAGGACACCACTCGTGTGCTTACCGAAGCTGCCACACATGGCCGCATCGATAACCTCAATGGATTCAAGGAAAACGTCATCATGGGTCACCTCATTCCTGCGGGAACTGGTTTCCGTGATCACAAAGAGAGCTCATTTGAGTTCACTGTAGAGGAACCAGCAGCACGTGGCGTGGACATCCACGGAAACCCAATCGAAGGACTAGAGAAGCCAGCTCGCGATGGCGAATTTAAGGACGGAGAAGGAAAGTCTTCTGAAAATGCAGACACCCCATCTTCCTCTGGTAATTCCGGACTCGGTGACGACCCACTAGGAGATCTCAATGCTCTTCTTGGTGACGGCACAGATGCTTAATCCATAGTCTAGGTTAAAAAATTTAAAAGCCCGTGGTTGAATGACTACGGGCTTTTTTTATACTAGAGGTGGTTTTTGTGAGGAGCTAAGGTCACTGCTATATTTCTATAACTCATGCTTTTTAATAGTTACGTATTCTGGCTTTTCTTTGGGGTGATCATCTTGCTCTACCGTTGCTGTGGGCATCGGGCGCAGAATGGACTATTACTGGTTGCCAGTTATTTTTTCTACGCATGTTGGGATTGGCGATTCATCCCCTTAATCGCACTCACCACTGGGATCAACTATCTCACAGGATTGGGGATTGAGGTACAGGAGGAGAATCTTAAGAGAAAAAAAATCTATCTCACCGTTTCCATTGTTAGTTCCTTAACGATTCTTGGATTTTTTAAATACTGGGGCTTCTTTATTGAATCGACGGTAGAGGCACTCACGGCCTTAGGCTTCCAAGCCCACGTGCCAAGTCTGGAAATACTATTACCCGTTGGGATATCATTCTACACATTCCAGACGATGTCTTACACGATCGATGTGTATCGGGGTGAGGTGAAACCGACCAAGAACCTCGCTACCTTTGCGCTCTATGTGGCGTATTTCCCTCAGCTTGTGGCTGGCCCGATTGAGAGATCATCCTCTCTTCTGCCTCAGATTATGAACCCTCGAAAAAATAGAGAGGGAGACTTCACAGAGGGATTGTCATTGGTGATGTATGGACTATTTTTGAAAGTCATCGTGGCAGATAATTTAGCCTACATTGTTAATGGAGCGTTTTCTGGGAATGAAGCAGTTACAGGGGCGGATATGCTGATTGGGGTGTATGCTTTTGCGTTCCAAATTTATGGTGATTTTGCGGGGTATTCTTCAATTGCCAGAGGGGTGTCAAAATGGATGGGGATCGATTTGATGGTGAATTTTAAGCGCCCTTACCTCGCACGTAATCCCTCAGAATTTTGGCAGCGTTGGCATATTTCTCTTTCCTCATGGCTCAGAGACTACCTCTACATCCCTTTAGGTGGAAATAGGGGAGCGCGATGGAAAGTGTACCGTAACCTGATGCTTACCATGATTATTGGAGGGATATGGCACGGAGCGGGATGGACTTTTATCTGTTGGGGTGCTGTTCACGGAGCTCTACTCTGTGCCTATCGACCGCTAGGTAAACGAAAGATTCTCAAAGGGCCTTTAGGACATGCTCTTGCAGTAGTGCTGTTTTTCCAATGGGTGTGTTTAACTTGGCTATTATTCCGAGCCGAGTCGATTGGTCAGGCGGGGGATATGCTGATGCAGATCGTTACGGATTTTACCCTCACAGATTTCACTCGCTATGGATTCTGGATGCTTGTGTTCTTCACCCTACCTCTGCTTATTTGTGAAATTTGGGCAGAGCGGAAGCCTTTGTTACGAAGGCTTGAGCTAGTGCATTGGAGCGTACGTGCGGTGATTTACTGTTACGTCGTTTTCATGCTGATCGAATTTCCACCCATTGTGCATGGAGAGTTCATTTATTTTCAATTCTAACACACTAGAGAAGAATGAGAAAAAATAAAGAGACGGAAGAGTTAGAGATAAAAACGCCGAACGGGATCAAGCAAGAGTGGAAAGTG
>JALZVA010000244.1 GCA_023301335.1 Akkermansiaceae bacterium | reverse complement strand
CTCTCACAATTGTGAGAGGCTTTCTGTCAACAACTATTATTCAAACACATGTTAGAGCTTAACGATTTATGCTTCAGCATCAACAAAGATGGAAATTCCGTCAACCTTGTTGATAAAGTCAGCATCACCCTACCTAGTAACCATTTCATGGCCATCGTCGGCCCATCCGGCTGTGGTAAAACTACCCTTCTAAGAACTATTGCCGGACTCAATGCTGAATCCGCAGGTTCGATTCATTGGGATGGAAATAATTTAGATGAAGTCGGAGATTTTGAACCTCAAGAGCTCGGCTATGTTCCACAGTTTTCCATTGCTTACGAGGAACTTACCGTCGACGAGGCAATAGAGTCTGCAACTAAGCTACGTGTGAAAACACACAGTTCTGCAGAGCTTAATCAGCGTATCGACAATGTTCTCGAAGTCACGGGGCTAACAGCACTAGCGGATCGGTTTGTTAAGGTTCTCTCAGGGGGACAGAAAAGACGACTAGGTTTAGCGATGGAGCTAGTCTCCGATCCTCGCCTCCTCCTTTGTGACGAAGTCACCTCTGGATTAGACCCTCGCTCAGAGAGAGAGATTGTAAGACTTCTCCATGGCTTATCCCGCAGCGACGATAGAGTGATTATTTCCGTGACCCACTCTCTGGCTCATTTGGAACTCTATGATTCCATTTTAGTCCTGCATGAAGGGAGAGTTGCCTATCACGGTCCACCAAGTCAACTCACACATTATTTTTCCGTAGATGATACAGAGGAGATTTATCCACGTTTATCATCGCAAGAATCCAGCATCTGGCAGAGCTCATGGATGAAGCACAGAGGGATTTATTATGATCAAATAGCACAAGCTAGTTCAGAGAGAGCTCAAGAAGCGATGAGCGCAAACACTGAACAAGCTAGTGTTGCCTCACTTGAGGACGATCTCGACGACACGGGACTGATTGAAGAAAGTTCTTCCACTGAAAGCGATCAGCCTCGACGCAAGCCTAAGCCTAAAAAAAACCAAGAAGATACAGGGGAGAAAAAGACACTCGTTGAGCTCCCTGGAGTCTTCTCTCAGTTCTCCACACTCCTAGCTAGGCGCTTTAAAATTTTTAGTCGCGATAAAGGGCAGATTATTCTTCAGCTTGCAGTTTTATTAATCTTCCCTGCATTAGTCACCATCTTCGCTGGGCAGGCAGATAAATCACCTCGTAAACTGACTGAGGTAACCGATGGTAATATTCAAGAAAACCTAGCTCTCATCGGAGACCTTACTGCACATAATGGTTACTTAGGGAGTGCACTAGCCGGGATCGTGATGTTTCAGATCGTCCTCCTCTGCTTGATGGGTTCAAATAATTCTGCGCGTGAAGTTGCAGGAGAACGCCCTATCTGGGAGAAAGAAAAATTTGGCGGGGTTAGCCCCCTTGCCTATCTTGGAAGTAAAGTCTGCTTCATGGCGTTCCTCATCATTATTCAGTCTCTAGTGATGGCTTTTTCGGTCAATCTCGCTTGGCCTTTTCCTGGAGAAAGCTCCTCTAGCCTTCTTACTCACGCTCTCCTTCTCACGATGGTGAATTCAGCAATCACCTTTATTTGCCTTGGTGTGTCAAGTATGATGAAGACTGCTGAGCAGGCATCCCTACTCTCCATCTATATTGTGGGCTTCCAGCTTCCGCTATCAGGCGCAGTCCTCGCCCTGCCCAAATGGCTTGAGCACTTTAGCCAACCCTTCATTGCCGCTTACTGGTCATGGAGTGGCAGTATCCGCTCTATGGAAGATGGGCAAAAACAAGTCATCGGGAGAGTCATCAGCACAGATTTCAACTCGATTCAAATGAGTTTTATCGTGCTAAGCATCCATATTCTCATTGGCATTGTGATCACTTATATAGGAATGAAAAAACATCGTTGGGAACACTGATACGTTATTTACAAACAACCCTCAGCTCTCTACCTATTGAAATCAACAAAACTTAATTCATACATTACATGTCAAGAAGATCCAAAAGAGGAAAGGCTAAGCAAAGCCTTAACCCAGTACCTATTATTATCGGTGCCGTCATTGCCTTAATCGCTGTAGTAGCAATTCTATTTGTGACAAGCAAAGGCGCCCCTAGTGCACCCCAGCTCGACCATAACAGCTATAATAGAGCCTCCTCCCAACATCAAGGAAGCACTGTCAATGTCAGCGGTACGATCCTATCTAGCCAACCATTTCAGGATAGCTACACACTTCTCAATATAGAGCCTGAAGGAGGCTCTAAAGATGGAAAACCTCTCGGTGTCATCGTGAGTGACGAAGTCCGAGATCTTCACAATAAGTTTAATTTAGATATAAATAATTCTTACATCTTCACCTGCAAGGCGAACAAAAAAGGCTTTCTACTAGCTCAGACAATCAAATCAAAATAGGCTAGATACTGTATCCCCCAAATACGGTTTCCTGCTGCCATTCTAACTGAACTATCCATTTAATGGGTTGTTTTGCCTACGGCTCACCCCCTATTCTTAGGTAACAGAATATAAAAAAGCCCGCTGGAGAATTTTCCAGCGGGCTTTATATTTGATTCTCTCGTAGAGAGGTCTTTTCGGACTAGCTTAATGCCTTTGCAGTTTTGACGATAGTCTCGGCATTCATGCCTAACTGAGCCATTACTGTGTCACCAGGAGCAGAGATACCGAAGCGGTCGATTCCGATCACCTCACCCTCCATGCCTGTGTATTTATGCCAAAGTCCTGAAACTCCTGCTTCAATGGCGATACGTGCTTTCACCTCACAAGGGAGCACGCTCTTCTTATAATCTAAGTCCTGTCTGTCAAAACGCTCGAAACATGGCATGGAAACCACTCTCACTCCGTCGCCTAGCTGCTCGGCAGCTTCGATACAGTGACCCACTTCTGATCCAGAGGCCATTAAGATGAGTTTCAGTTTACCCGTTTCTTTTCTAAGCACATAGCCTCCTTTTTCAACGCCTTCACGCCTGGTCGCTGCGGATACTTCTGTGTTAGAGCGCACTTTCTGACGTGTTAAGATAAGAGCTGTAGGGCCGTCTTCACGTTCCTGCGCTGCGATCCATGCACCAGCAACTTCTTCAGGGTCGGCTGGGCGGATGACATCCACATTAGGGATCACACGTAAACCAGAAACAGTCTCTACAGGTTGGTGTGTCGGGCCGTCTTCTCCCACGCCCACGGAGTCGTGTGTGAAGATGTAAGTCACAGGAAGCTTCGCTAGTCCTGCGAGACGGATAGATGGACGTAAATAGTCAGCGAAGACAAGGAAGGTTGCACAACTTGGACGGAAGAGTCCGTCGTAAGCGATTCCGTTAGAAATTGCTCCCATTGCGTGCTCACGGATACCATACCAAATATTCTTACCTGAGTAATCTCCTCTTACCAAATCACCAGCATCCTTGATGTAGTTCTTGGTTGAACCGTATAGATCGGCAGATCCAGTCACAAGCTGAGGGATTGCCTTAGAAACATGCTGAATGACCTGACCACCTGCTCCACGTGTCGCATCTGCATAATCAGCTGCAAACTCTGGAATCTGTGCTGAAAGATCTGAAGGTGTCTTATTTTCCAACTCTACAGCTTTTTCTGGATTCGCTGCAGACCACGCTGCAAATGTTGCTTCCCATTCTTTATACACGGCTTTCTTTTGCTCCACTGCATCAGCGAAATAGCCACGCACATCATCACAGACGTAAAATCCGTCGAGCGGTACGCCTAAACCAGTTTTTGCTTCATCTGCAAATTTTGCACCACCTTCTCCATGTCCTTTTGCGGTTCCTGCAACTTCAGGAATTCCTCTGGCGATCTCCGTCTTAGCGATGATTACCTTTGGTTTTCCATTGTCATTAGCTTTTGCGTCTTCCACAGCCTTGGAAATAGCGGCGAAGTCGTGTCCGTCGATTTGCACGGCATCCCATCCCTGAGATGTGAAATAACCAGCGGAATCTACACCCTGTGTAACATCTGCCATGGCATCGAGAGTTACATCGTTACTATCATAAATAAGAATCAAGTTATCGAGCTGAAGGTGTCCTGCATACTCGATCGCCTCACGTGCCACTCCCTCTTGGAAACATCCGTCTCCCATTAGAGCTACAATGTGGTTATTGAAAATTTCGTGTTCGTCGGTGTTGTAATAACTTGCTGCACGCTTACCAGAAACGGCATAACCTACGGCATTGGCTACTCCCTGACCAAGTGGCCCAGTGGTGGCCTCTACCCCTTCAGTCTCGTCAAACTCTGGGTGCCCAGGTGTGATTGAATGCAGCTTACGGAAGTCCTTCAAGTCTTGAAGAGATACCTTATAGCCACTCATGTGGAGCCAGGTGTAAATAAACATTGATCCATGTCCTGCAGAGAGGATGAATCGGTCACGGTTTAACCACTTTGGTGCGTCCGGGTTAAAGCAAAGAGACTCGCTGAATAGAACCGATCCAATTTCAGCACAGCCTAAAGGCAGACCAAGGTGACCAGAAGAGCAAGCGTGCACAGCATCTATTGCGAGACCGCGAGCTTGATTCGCAGCGTTTTGAAGAATTTCAGTGTTCATACTAGGCGATACAGTCGGTAAAATGCACCTCCTAGACAAGGCTCAAATACGTAATTTTTCCCTACTTCTCTACAAGCTATTAAGTTCCTATAAAAAATCCTAAAGTGATATTGACAAGAGATGCCCTCTCCCATACACAGACGTCCATCTCCACTAAGGAGACTTTTAAAAGGCGGAGTGGCCAAGTGGTCTAAGGCGCCGGTTTGCAAAACCGGTATTCGCGGGTTCGAATCCCGCCTCCGCCTCCAGTTTACTAAACGCAGCTTTTATGTTTAAAGGCTGCGTTTTTTGTGTTTTCGCCTTTCTCTTGTGAGTTTGCAGATTTTGAAAAATCACTGTGAGCAAGTATGCGAATAAATTGTTTATAACCATTATAGTGAAAATGTTGATAAGCTGTTAATAAGTTCTTCATAAAATGTGTGCATCTTGAATTTTCTTTGCCTTTAGGCGATTCAAAGAGATCAACTTATTCACAATACGCTTCTCTACAGGAATGCTCATTCCGTGGTCAAACGTCACTCTCTAGGAGGCACTGCTGCTATTTAACAGAATTCAAACTTTCCTTATTGGATTGCTGTGTTATTGCTATGCCATGCGCACGGCAGTATATGCAGGGTCATTTGACCCCCCTACGAATGGTCATTTATGGATGATTGAGCAAGGCTTAAGACTCTTTGATCACCTCTACCTTGCCATTGGTTCTAACCCATCTAAGTCTTACACCTTCTCTGTTGAAGAGCGCCTCCAGATGCTAACGGACTCTGTGCCCTCTTGTGAAAGGCTGACTATTGGTCATTTTAATAATCGCTATCTTGTGGATTACGCTCAGGAAGTTGGAGCTAAATACATTCTGAGAGGGATTCGTAATCAAAACGACTACGAATACGAGCGCGTGATGCGCCACCTTAATGGAGACATGACTCCGGATATCACCACCACCATTTTGATGCCTCCACGTAAAATTTCTGAAATCTCTTCCTCTACCGTTAAAGGGCTGATCGGCCCCGACGGGTGGGAGGACATTGTGAGACGCTATGTTCCACAGGCAGTATTTGAAAAGCTAGAGAGCAAAAACTAGAGGTCCACGCCTTCAAAAGGTGTGTCTTCCTTCTTAGGCTCAAGAATGATCGCATCTTGCTCCTCCTTACTTGTAGCTGTGTGATTAAATGCAGGGTTTAAGCGACGGCGATAAATCAGGTCACCGGGTTCTAAGGTTCCCGTCTGTAATTCTGCAGCTGCAAAAAGATGGTTTTTTTGCCCTGTGAATTTGAGGTTTCCACTACTTCCACTCGGGCCGCTTGAAATAAATGCAGTTCCCTCCCCCTCTCCTATTTTACCGTAGGTTCTTACGAGGATGATCCCAGACTCTTTCTCATAGGAGTTCACTTGTCCTACTGCGGTGAGAAGGTAGCGAGGCTCTTCCTTGGGTTCTTCTACAGGCAGATCCTTTGAAAAGAGAGCACAGCTATTGAGCAAAAGGCTCACGGAAGTGATCGCCAGTCCCCAAGCTAAGGTTTTTCTATATCCCATATCCATGTTCCATTCATCCAGTCGTTTGAGTTTCCTTTAACCCTCTCTACCACATTCCCCAATGCAGTAAAAGTAGAACCTAAATTCATGAGTCTGTCCTCGCTCATTTTATACCCTCTAGAAAGGATAACTTCTTCACCATCTTTCTCCAACTTCCAAATGAAGGCTGGCTTTAAAATGCTTTCTCCTTCCTGTTCCAAATGCATCTCTCCCATCGTCAAGGCCGCGATGTAAATAGTGTTAGGTTCATCTTTGCGTTGGTAGGTCTTACGCCAACCCTTTGAAAACCAGCGTAAGCTTTCAAACTCTTTGCCCCCACGGAAAGGTGCCTCTAGGTGATGTCCGGTATCAAACTCCGAGATAACATACTCGCGGTCTGCGGAGTCAAAGAGCGACCAGTACATCACATAATATTTTTCATCATCTCTCACGACCCCTCGCCAGGCAAAAATATTAAGTGGTGCTGGTGCGGACATCGTATCCAGTGGAGTCACTCCCCATTCATGGAATTTCTGCGCAAAGTGCCTTTCCGCCATGAACTTAAAACTGAGACTGGCCACAAAATAGAGC
>JALZVA010000243.1 GCA_023301335.1 Akkermansiaceae bacterium | reverse complement strand
GAAGCCTCCTCATGGCCAGTCGAAGCCATCATCGCAAAGTTCCGTGACGAACTAATCGCCGACACCAACGAATCTAATAAACATCTTTCTAAGGAACAACTACAGAGAGAGATGTTCCTTACTAATGACGCCTAGCATGTTGCAACGCTCTTTACTTAAACTTTAATCATGTCAGATACAAAAACCATCACCGAAGAGAAAAAACTACCTAAGGACATCGCGAGCTCGGAAGGTCTCGTTAATGTTCAGGTGGACGGCGTGTGGATTAAAGTGCCTAAGGGTACGCGGATGATTGAGGCCTGTAAGCTCGCGGAGCAGCATGTGCCCCACTATTGTTATCACCCAAAGCTTAGTTCACCGGGTAACTGCCGCATGTGTCTCGTTCAGATGGGGATGCCGCCAAGACTAGCTCCTGGTCAAACTCCTGAGTATAACGACAGAGGGTTCCAAGAAATTGGATGGATGCCCCGTCCTGTGATTGCCTGTGCAAATACTGTGGCAGAGAACATGGGAATCCGCACCACTGGCGAACTCGTCGAGAAGTGCCGCGAGGGAGTGATGGAGTTTCTCCTCATTAACCACCCTCTTGATTGCCCTATTTGTGATCAAGCTGGTGAGTGTACTTTACAGGAATACTCGGTTCAGCACGGTAAGGGAACCTCACGCTTCGTTGAAGACAAGATCAAGAAACCAAAGAACGTCGATATTGGACCACGTATCAATCTCGATGACGAACGCTGTGTGATGTGCTCACGCTGTATCCGCTTCATGGATGAGGTTGCTGATGAACCAGTATTAGGATTTATCGACCGAGGCACCCACACTAAGCTCACTTGCCATCCAGGCAGAAAAGTAGAATCTAACTACGGCATGAATATCATTGATATCTGCCCTGTTGGAGCACTCACCTCTAAAGATTTCCGCTTTCAGATGCGTGTTTGGTTCCTTAAGGAAACAAAGTCTATCGACATCAACTGCGGCACTGGTTGTAACGTCACACTCTGGTCACGTGGAAACGAAATCTTCCGCGTAACTCCAAGGCAGAATGACGATGTCAACTCCACTTGGATGCCTGACAGTCATAGACTCGCGTTCAAATCCTTACATACTGACGACCGCCTTACCGACTGCATGATAAAGTCAGAAGGAGCGCATAAGGTTGGCACTTGGCAGGACACTAAAACTGCAATCGCTTCCGCGCTCGCTAAATTTGAAGGAAAAGACATCGCTGTCATTGGCTCTGCAAGACAGACTAATGAAGAACTCTTCCTCACCAAAGCTCTAACCACTGCTGTCAAAGCTGAAAATTTCTCTCTTGTCCCTCGTTTCAAGGAATCAGATGAAAAACTCATCTCGGCTGATCGGAACCCTAATACTACAGGTGCCCAAATCATTCTCGAAATGGATGATCCGTATGCCGGATTGGAACAGATCAAAACGCGCATCCGCACAGGTGAAATCAAAGCTCTCATAGTGCTCCACGAAGACCTTTTAGAAGCTGCTGCATTCACCAGCGAAGAGTTATCAAAACTTGAATTCCTCGTATCTGCGAACACACATGCTAGCGGAACGGCCTCAGCAGCAGACTTCGTCATCCCTGTCTCTGGCTTTAGCGAAAGACGCGGCTCGATGGTGAATGTCTCTGGTCGTCTCCAGAAAATGAATCAAGCTATCCTAGCTCCTGGGAAGACTCTCGAAGACTGGGAGATGCTGCGCGATCTCATTCTAGCCATCACAGGTGAGAAAAATGAAACTTATATGCTTGAAGACATCCTCAAGCAAATCGCCGCTACTTACAAAGAATTCAGTGGGATCACTTTTAGTAAAATCGGGGACCTCGGAAAAGTGATCAAAGAGACTGGGGTAACAATCCCTCTTCTAGAGCGCGAAAAAGAACGAATTAATAACAAAGAAATCGTAGGATAACGGTTACATTTACACGTATTCACTCATGGACATTTCCTTTCTCTATCCACTTATCGAAACCGTAGCCAAGGTGTTATTCTTCACCTTCGGCCTCGTGCTTCCTTTGGTGGCATATTCTACCTACGCAGAACGCAAACTCTCTGCGATCATTCAAGACCGCGTCGGTCCGAACCGTGTTGGTATCCCGCTTACCCTACTCGGGTTTAAGAAAGACATTCCTCTTTTCGGCTTAATTCAACCGATTGCAGATGGAGTTAAGGGACTCTTAAAAGAAGATTTCACTCCTACTTATGTGAGAAAATTCTTCTTCTGGATTGCTCCTGCACTGACTGCGATCCCTGCCTTTCTAACACTTGCGGTGATTCCATTCGGGAGTCAGATCACGATTCCTTTTATCGACTACACGGTTAACCTAACGATTGCAGACCTGAATGTAGGCCCGCTGTTTGTGTTTGCGATTGCTTCGCTCTCTGTTTACGGCATCACCTTTGCTGGTTGGGCGTCCAATAACAAATACTCTTTCTTTGGAGGTGTGCGCTCTTGTGCTCAAATGATTTCCTATGAAATCGCCCTCGGACTTTCTCTCATTCCCGTGCTGATGTTCTTTGGCGAGTTAAACCTCGGAAGTATCGTTGAACAGCAGGCTCACGGAGGTTGGACACTTCTCCCCCTCTGGAATGAAAGCGGATTCATTCTCAGTGAAGCTTATTGGAGTCATCAAGATGCCTTCCTCAACTGGTTTATGCTGATTCCACTAGGAATCGCCTTCATTGTCTTCACCGTTTCTATTTTTGCAGAAACCAACCGTATGCCTTTCGACCTTCCTGAATGTGAGACCGAACTTGTTGGTGGATACCACACTGAGTATTCATCCATGAAATTCGCCCTCTTCTTCATCGGTGAATACACCGCAATGATCGTAGGTTCAGCCATTATCATCACCCTCTTCCTAGGTGGCTGGTCACTCGGGTTTGGTTTAGATCGACTCCTTCTTTGGGATCATGAGCTAGGAGCTTGGAAATCATATGCAGGAATCGTCCACCTCGGTTGCTTCATGACAAAAATTGTCGCCTTTGTGCTCTTCTTCATTCTCATCCGCTGGACGGTGCCACGTTTCCGTTACGATCAGCTCATGCGCCTTGGCTGGGTTGTCTTTTTCGAACTAGCACTCATTAACATCTTCATCGCGGCTATCATCCTGATGTGGAACACAGATGGCTTCACAACAGTGCCGAAGATCATCTCCATCATCAGCTTGTCTGTCTTCTCCTTCCTCATGATTTGGCTCGCTAAATCTATCAACACTAAGCGTGGATCGCATAGCATGCCACAATCCTAATAGTCACTAACGCAATGGCAAAGGTAACAAAACTCAAACGCCCAGAAATGAGCACCAAAGATAATATTTATCTTATTGGTATCGCTAAAGGCGCCTTCATCACTCTTAAGCACGCTTTCACCACTGTCTTCGGTAAAACCCGAGGAGCGGACTCGCTTGGATCTTCAGGAACTGGAGTCACCATGCAGTATCCGGAACAAAAGTGGGATGACGAACTTCCTGAATACTATCGTGGTGCTCCGGCACTTGTGACAGATGAGCAAGACCGTGAACGCTGCGTTTCCTGCCAGCTCTGCGAGTTCATCTGCCCACCTAAGGCAATCAAAATCACTCCTGATGAGATCTCCTCTGACGATCCATGGGCAAAAGTTGAAAAACGTCCTAAGACTTTTGATATCGATATGATCCGCTGTATCTATTGCGGCCTCTGTGAGGAAGTCTGCCCAGAGCAAGCGATCTATCTCAGAAAAGACTACGCCATCACAGGCACCAGCCGTGAAGAAATGGTGCACAATAAAGAACGACTTTACGAAATTGGCGGAAAGCGCGTGGGTCTCGTGAACAAGTGGAATGAATTAAAATAACACAGCTATGTTATCACCCATCTTTTATCTCTTTGCTGCCATTACCCTATTAGGGGGTATTGGTGTGATCGCTTGGAAAAACCCTGTAAGCTCAGCACTCTGCATGGTTGCTTCCTTTGTAGGGATCGCAGGACTCTTTGTAGGACTTAACGCTTACTTCGTGGGTGTGCTTCAGGTGCTCGTCTATGCGGGAGCTATTATGGTGCTCTTCATCTTCATCATCATGCTGCTGGACCTTAAACCGAGTAAATATGCGAGCTTTCCTCCTCCGACTATTGCCGCGGCTATCTTGATCCCTTTGGTGATCATGTTCCAGCTTGTAGTTGTAATCAGCAAGACGGAGGCTCAGCCTATCCTCATTAATGAAGCTAGCTTAAAAGCGGCGGAAAAAACGGAACTGAGTCTTGATCCTGAAGCTCCAAACTACATCGCTAAGGACTCAAAAATCCGTAAAGAACTCTCTGAAGGGAAATTACCCGATGTGCATTTAATCGGGAACAAACTCTTTACGGAGTTTCACTTTCCACTCCAAGTTATTGGCCTGTTACTTCTCGTCGCCACCGTGGGCTGTATCGTCCTTTCTAGAAACACTAATAGTAGCCAAGAGTAAGCAACCAGCTTTTTCTATCATCCCATGTACGCTTCATTAAACGAATATCTGATCATCTCTGGACTCCTTTTTTGCATAGGATTCGCAGGTGTTATTTTACGTAAAAATATCATCGTTATCTTTATGTGTCTTGAGCTTATGCTCGCTGCCGCATCTCTAACACTGGTTGCGTTCACCCGCTTTAAGCCTTTTCAACAAGAGGGCGCGACGACTACCTTACCTGACTACGACGGTCAGATGTTAGTCTTCTTTATCATCACCGTTGCAGCGGCAGAAGTCGCTGTAGGCCTAGCCATCATCGTGGCTCTCTATCGCTCCAGACAAACCATCCACACGGACGATCTCGATGCCCTCAAGGGTTAAGCGAGCAACGCATTAAGTATTTACTATCATGGAACTCGCTTGGTTTTTATTCATCCTACCGCTCGCAAGTGCGATCGCTATTCACTTCGTCTTAAAGAAGCGTCCCTGTCTTTCAGGCGCTGTTGGGACTGTTGTCACCTTAGCTGCTCTCGTTGTCGCCTTCTTCATTCGAGGTGCTCAGTCAGAGCTGGGCTTTAACTGGATTTCTCTAGGAAACTTTGAGGTCAACATTGGCTTCGTCATTGATAAGCTTTCCTCCAACATGATGTTGATTGTCACAGGGATTGGGTCTCTAGTGCATATCTTCTCTCTGGCTTACATGAAGGAAGATAAGGCAAAGGCACGTTACTTTGGGAACCTATCCCTCTTCATGTTCTCCATGACTGGTATCGTCCTCTCTAGTAATTTAGTCATGACCTTCATCTTCTGGGAATTAGTAGGTCTAAGTTCTTACCTTCTGATTGGTCATTGGTATGAGAAACACTCTGCTGGCGATGCCGCTAAGAAAGCCTTCCTCACTAACAGGATTGGTGACTTCGGCTTCATGATTGGGATCCTCATGCTCTGGTCGATCACAGGAACGGTCAATTTTTCTGAGCTGGCAGCTAATCCACCAGCGGCAACCTGCGCACTTAGCATCGCCGTCTTTATGATCTTTCTTGGTGCTATGGGTAAATCTGCACAAGCTCCACTCCATGTCTGGCTTCCAGATGCGATGGAAGGCCCTACGCCAGTTTCCGCACTCATTCACGCCGCCACGATGGTCGCGGCAGGTGTTTACATGATGGCACGTGTGTTCCTAGTGATCGGCACAGATGTGATCAGCACCTTAGGTAGTGTAGAAGCGATCGCCTGGATTGGGGGTATCACCTCCCTACTCGCAGCTCTGATGGCTACTCAGCAGAACGACATTAAGAAAATTTTAGCTTACTCTACTCTCTCTCAGCTTGGCTACATGGTCATGGCTGTAGGCTTAGTCAATCCAGATGCAGGGATGTTCCACCTCTACACACACGCGTGGTTTAAAGCTCTCCTCTTCCTCGGTTCAGGGGCGATCATTTACGCCTGCCACCACGACCAAAACATCTGGAATATGGGCGGGCTCCTCAAAAGAATGCCCATCACTTCCTTGACCTTTATCTTCGGTACACTGGCGCTCACAGCAGTGCCTTTCACTGCTGGATTTTACTCAAAAGAAAGCATCCTACATGCGGCTAAAGATCAAGGCAGCTATCTCTTATGGGTCGCTCTAGGGGTCGCAGCTCTCACCACCTTCTACATGTTTCGTTTGATTTTTGTAGCCATCTTAGGAAAGGCAAAGCACAAGCACTCAGAGGATGCCAAAGAAGTCTCGATGCTCATGCTAGCTCCGCTGGTGATTCTGGTTATCGTTTCAGCTCTCTCACCGTTTTTCTCAGATTTCGTTCCTCTTCCAGAACTTAAAGAAATCGATTTTCACGTCGTTCCTCATTTTGGCGACAAGCTCGTTCTGTTTTCCATCGGTGCTTTTGTGTTAGGATTCATTCCAGCGCTTCTTCTCTATGCTGGAAAAACCAAAGACCCACTCAATATCCCACTGTTTCGTAACAAATTCTACATCGATGAGATCTTTGGCCACATCATTAAGTGGGGACAGGATATTCTTGCAGCAGTCGTTCACTTCCTAGACGAGTTCGTCATCAACGGACTCCTCGTAGGAGGAGTCACCCGCTCAGCACAGGGGCTAGGAAATCTCTTCAGAAGCAAAATCCAAACGGGGAATATCCAAACCTACGCATTCATGTTCGGGATCGGGATTGCCATCACCATCTACATCACTGTTTTTGCTTAAGCCATTTTATCTCTAGCGTTTTAATCCTATGATTCTTTTACTCGTTACTATCCCACTGCTTGCGGCATTCGCAATCTTATTTGGGGCTCCATCTCGGCTAACCGCGATTCTCTCGGCTTTAATGACTTTGGTGTTAGCAATCGTTGCAGCCATCGCCTTTGGATCTGCAGAATCCGCCAGTGCGTTCGCTGAAGGCCAGTGGGAGTTTAAACAACTCGCCATCCAGGCATCCAATTTCTCTATCAACCTGCACTTTGGCCTTACAGGGATTTCCACCATCATGATGCTTCTCACTGCCATCGTCACACTCGCGGCAGTGCTCTCTGGAAAAGCTCCTGAAGGTCATAAAAATCTTTGGTATAGTGCCTCTCTCTTTATTGCTGCTGGTGCCATGGGTGCCTTTATCTCTAAGGATTTATTCTTTTTCTACGCCTTCCACGAACTTGCTCTCATCCCTACTTTTTTGATGATCGGGATGTTAGGTCGAGGTGATCGAAAGCACATTGCTTGGAAAGCTACGATCTATTTAGCGGCTGGATCTATTGTCCTTCTCGCAGGCTTAGTATGGCTTGCCTCGATTGCTGGCACCTATGAAATCTCACAGCTTAAAAGTGGGGTTGCCGCGTATTACGCCTCGAATAATTCAGCATCCGCCTGCGTGCTCTGCGGAATCACAGGCATGTTAATCTTCGGATACGGCACCTTAGTTTCTCTTTTCCCCTTCCACTCATGGGCTGCCCCAGCCTACGCCAGCGCACCCGCTCCTGTAGCGATGCTTCACGCTGGAGTGCTAAAGAAATTTGGACTTTATGGTCTGATCATCACAGCGGTGAATGTGATTCCTCATGCAGTTTTAGAAAAATGGGTGCTCCTTCTCGTGGTCTTACTTCTCTGTAATATCATTTGGGTCGGCCTCGTTACCATTAACCAAAAGCGGATCGACCTTATGCTGGGAAATTCATCTGTGATGCACATGGGATATATCTTTTTAGCTATTGCCGCAGTCATGGCATTCCCAGAAAATGACATCGCCATCCCTGCTGCAGTGTTACTCATGTTTGCCCACGGTATATCGATCGCCATGAGTTTCTCGCTCACCGATGTGATTGAAAGAAATGCGGAAACACTCGAATTTAACCAACTAGGTGGTATAGCCAAGACGGCACCCAAGCTTTGCTTCCTATTCGGCCTGGTCGGAATGGCATCGATCGGACTTCCTGGGCTGGCGAACTTCGCTGGCGAGGTGATGGTATTTTTCTCTGGTTTTAACGGATGGGACAGCTCGAAACCATTTGGACCTGTCCAATGGGGAACGGTCATCGCCCTCTGGGGTGTGGTGATCTCTGCTGTCTATATGCTCAGAGCTATTAAGAACACCTTCCACGGCGAATTGATAGAGTCAGCCCGTGAAATGAAAGATATTTCCTTAATGGAGCAAATTCCCGCCTTACTTCTCGGCGGTGTGCTTCTTGTCGTCGGGGTCTACCCGAATATCCTACTCCAATTTCTCAACTAACACGTTGCCGCTAACCACTAGATTTCGAATCTTATCATGCAAGCTTACTACATAGAATTCATTCTAGCTATCTTTGCTATTCTCATGCTTCTTGCCGAGGCCTTTGTTCTTCCTAAAGGAAGCAAGTCCTTATTGGCTTTAGCAGGGATCATTGCCATCCTAACCTGTCAGGTTTTACTTAATGTGACGGTCTCTCTCCCAGATCCAACAGTAGCAGTAGAGAGTAACTGGATGAGCCGTTTTTACGCGCATTCTAAAGAGGCTCTGATCTTTAAAAATATCGCCCTCTTCTCTACTCTTCTCGTCCTAATCCTTTCTTGGGACTTCCGCTCTGTGCTAAACCGTTTCACCTCTGGAGATTCCTCAGATGAAAATACAGGGGAATTTTATTCTCTCCCGATTTTCACTTGTGCGGGCATGATGTGGATGGCTTCAGCTATCGATTTCGTCTCTATCTTTGTGGCGCTAGAACTCGTGACCATTAGTTTTTACATAATGGTGGCATACATGAAGCGCAATGTTGGCTCACTCGAAGCTGGCGTAAAATACCTCATCCTTGGTGCCTTATCTACAGGAATCTTGGTGTATGGGATCGCTTGGTTATATGGCGCCTACGGAACCACTGAGATTTCTAAAATCGCAGACCTAGTTGCGCAGCAAGAAGCCCTCTCTATTCCTGCTCTGTTTGGTCTCACTATGATCATTATCTCACTCGCCTTTAAAGTCGGTGCAGTGCCGATGCAGTTATGGATACCTGATGTTTATCAAGGCTCTCCTACCCCTGTAACAGCATTTCTTTCAGTTGCTTCAAAGGCAGCTGGATTCGCTATCTCGATCACTATCCTCGCTCCTTTTGTTCGCTTCGAGCAAATCCAAAATCTCCTTTTGACCCTTGCAGCCGCCACCCTTCTCTACGGAAACTTGGCAGCCTTGAAGCAGGAAAATTTTAAGCGCCTACTCGCCTATTCTTCCATCGCCCATGCTGGCTTTATGATGATTGCCCTAGCCTATGGGAAGTCCGACATCGTGATCTTCTACCTCATCACTTATATGATCATGACCTTTGCAGCATTTTTCATTCTTAATGGGATTCGTATCTCAGAGGAAAGCGATGAACTTTCGGCCTTCGATGGTTTAGCAAAAAGAAATCCAAACATGGCTATCTCTATGGCAATCATCATGTCTGCCATGGCGGGACTCCCACTTACGGTTGGATTTTTTGGTAAGTTTTTTGTCATCCAAAGTATCTTCAGTAACCCTTCTGGACCTAGTATTCTTCTCTTAGGAATTGTCTTTTTAAGTGTGGCTTCAGGTTTTTACTACTACCTGAAAGTGGTCAAGTCGATGTTCTGGCACACACCTAAAGTCGAAGATGCTGTGAAGTTTTCTTCTACGACTAGAATCATTGTGCTGGCACTTACGATCCTTATTTTGATCTTTGGAGTTTACCCAGCACCTATCACAAAGCTGTTCACCTTTTAAGTGGCTCGTTACTGTTCCCTGAGTTGCTTAAATTTCTGGAACGCGTCGAGAGCTTGTTGCCTACCTTCTTTTAGTCCAATGATTGGATGTGGGTAATTTTCACCAAGGGTCACTCCGTAAGTTGCTAGCTCAAGCTCACCTAACATCCAAGGTTGGTGGATATATTTCTTTGGCAATTGCGCTAACTCCGGAAGATAGGTCTTCACATAAGTGCCATCTGGATCAAAGCGCTCACCCTGTGACACGGGATTAAAAATTCTAAAATACGGTGCGGCATCTGCCCCACTACCACCACACCACTGCCAGCCCATCACGTTGTTCGCCAGATCCGCATCGAGCAAGGTATCCCAAAACCAGTCTAGACCTACACGCCAATCTTGAAGTAAATGCTTCACTAACAAAGAAGCTACGATCATCCTAACACGGTTGTGCATCCACCCCGTTTGCCACAATTGACGCATTCCAGCATCAACAATAGGATAACCCGTTTCTCCTCTACGCCATTTTTCTGCTAGATCTTCATTTTCTTTCCACGGGAAAAGATCGTAATCTTTCTTGAGCGAGTTCTTCACAGAATGTGGAAAATGATACATCAGGTGGTGCGCGAAATCTCTCCAGTATAATTGTCTGATATAACCTTCCTCAACCTCACTGCCTTGCTTTCTAAGCGCATGGTAAATCTCTCGACATGAAATCTGTCCTACATGTAGCCATGCAGATAAACAGGATGTTCCGTCTAAGCTCGGGGTATCACGCGTCGCGGTGTAATCCATCGCCTTACCTTTCACCATCTTTTTTAACCTAGCTTCTGCACCTGTGCGACTAGGCTCCCAGTTGGTATAAAACTCTTTATCCCAATGAATCTCTGGGAGTAAATTTAACGCCTCTAAACTTAAGCTATTTAAGCGAATTCCCTTCATCTTGGGCGGTGCCGGAAGTGGCTCAGGCACTTCACATTGACGTGCGTTTTTCCAATAAGGGGTGAATACCTGAAATGGGTTTCCCGATTTATTCTGGATCGCTTGAGGCTCGTTAAGTACCCCTCCGGTAAAACTCTGCACCTCGATTGTCTTTTTTCTTAAGAGCTGCTTCACCTCAGTGTCGATCTTTATGCCTTCTGGTTCGTAACGTCGATTCCAAAAAACAGCATCTGCGCCACTCTCTTCTAATAGGCTAGCAAGACAACCAACGATATCTTCATCTTTCGCGATGAGTAAATGTCCACCGATAGATTTCAGTCGCTCAGCCAAATCCTGCAAGGCGAAGTGGAGCCACCATTTAGAAGCCGAACCTTGTGACAAGTCACCCTTTTCACCCTCATGGAAAATATAGACAACGAGAAGCTCTTCTCCCCTCTCCCTCGCTGCAAAGAGCGCTGGATTATCTTCTAAGCGCAGATCATTTCTCAGCCATACTAAAGTCTTCTTCACTCCGCTATGCTCATTGAGATTAGAGAATTATCAAGGACGATTTCTTATAGATTAAATGAAGAGGCAAAAAACTACCCTTGAGCTTTCCTCTCTGCCCGTAATTCAGGGAGAAGCATGGCACTCGATAAAAATATCAGAAGCGCGGACACAATCGCAATCCACTGCACCACTTCCGGGCCAATTGCACCAATCATTGAAAAGGCAATCACTGGAGCCATCACCCCTCTTATACCTGTTAGGAACGTATGCACACTCATATACTCACTCACATGCTCTGCATCTGCAAACTTAGTGACCCACAGACTCCAGAGGATCTTCCCGCCAGATTTCCCAAGCGCATGAAGCCCCATGCCTACAGCTAGTGCCCAAAATCCATTGCCTAAGAAATACACTAAAATGCCGAAAAGGAAAAAGACATTCACTCCGACACGGACACGGTAGAATGGAAGCTTATCAAACAACACGCCCCAGGGGACAATCATCACTACGAATATCGCCATCGGGATCGTGCTGGTGATCAATGCTACACCACTTGAAGAATAGCCGTAGCCAAATTTTGGATTGGTCACGTATTCCACAAAAATCACCATGCATAAGAGGTTTCCTATCCCTAGTAACATCCAAGAAATGAGGAGTTTTCTAAATGCAAGATCATTTCCAGCGTGATGAAATGCATCGAGTAGACTTAGTTTTTTTGAGGCTCTCAAATGCACCTTATCCATACACAGAACGGTGATCCCTTTAAAAATACAACAGCCAGAAAAGAGTAGCAGTAAGAACTTAAAATCCTGACCGCTACTATCGAGCAAGCGTCCAGCCAGTAAGGCAAAACCTCCCGCAACAAGCGCGCGACATAACCCTCCCAATGAAAATAGAGTGCCTCTTATCTCATCCGGATAGAGCTTCCTATACATCTGTGCAATCAACGGGGTTGAACTGGCTAAGCAAATCACACCAACCAAGGAAAAAACCAAATACACATATGGATGGTCTTTTGAAAAAGCGGCAATCGAGAAACCTAAGGCTCCAATCAGCCAGACTAGACAACTAGCTTTATTGACGCTTAT
>JALZVA010000242.1 GCA_023301335.1 Akkermansiaceae bacterium | reverse complement strand
TACGTCACTGCCTCCCCGACCCTATAAGAGTGGAAAGGCATCGTTACGGTCGATACCAACCGCTAATAGCAGGCTTTCTAAGACCTGGCCGCAAAACGCAACGTACCGAGTTTAGCGTTATTCGAAATTTGTGCAATGGAAGAATTTTGGCTCACGGGTATAATGGATCAATACGTTTGGTCTACATATGCAAACGGGTCAAACGTTGATCCGAGGCCCCAGATTAAATGCTGAATTCTAAACGGTTAATGGCATTAAAGGACGGCATTACTCGAATGCTTGTAATTGTCCTAATTTTGTTTATTTTGTTACCAGCAACGGAGAAAATAAAATGATAGATTTAGTGTTCTTCTTTGGCATAGGAGCATTTGCGATTATTGGCGGGATTATAGCTATCATACTAGCTTAATCACCTCTTTTATACCCCGCCACTTTGGCGGTTTTTTATGTCTCAAAATATAACCTAGATAATATTGCTTACTAGTTTGATGTCTCGGGCCTGGAATGTTCTGTTTGAACATTGTACTTCGTACGAAATATCTGCCATCCTCTTTGCGTCAAAGACATCAACGTAAAACCCGTAAGCAGTATTCGGCCGAAGAAAATAAATATCCAAATAAACGATATATTGACAATATCCAAATAGTGTATATTTAATTATTATACATATACTGGATATCATTAAAGTATACACATAAGCGATATGGAGCCGAAAATGCCCACCACAATACGCTCAAGCAAGGAGCTTGGTCATGCCTTGCGCCGCAAGCGGTTGAAAGCATCTATGACGCAGTCTGATGTCGCAAAGCGCAATGGCACAAAGCAAAATGCGGTTTCACGGATTGAAAGCGGGGATATGGGCCGCACGGTTAGTTTGATCTTTAAAGTCTTAGCTGTGCTTGATCTCGAAATTGTAATTAGGCCGCGCACAAAAAGTTCCGCTGAAGATATTGAGAACCTGTTTCCATGAGCCGTACCAAGACATATGCGCCGCTACGCGTGTTTATGAACGGCAGAGCTGTTGGGCTGCTAACGAAGTCCACAGGCGGCGAGACTACATTTTTGTATAATCCTATTTGGCTGGAATGGGAGGGCGCCATGCCAGTGTCCTTGTCTCTCCCCTTGCAAGATCGTTCGCATAGCGGCGCGGCGGTCATAGGTTTTTTCGACAACCTTCTACCAGATTCGGCCCCCATGCTGAAAGCCATAGCTGAGCGTGTGGGCGCATCCGGAATAGATGCCTATAGCTTGCTCTCTGCGATAGGACGAGATTGTGTCGGGGCTTTGCAATTTTTGCCCGAGGGTGAAGAAGCGGAAATAGAAACAGGCGGCTCATATGAGACGTTGAGCCGCGCCGATGTTAGCGGCGTTCTACTCGATTTAAAACGCGCGCCTTTAGGCATTAAGCTCGAGGGCGGATTTCGCCTCTCCCTCGCTGGCGCGCAAGAAAAGGCGGCATTTTTATGGAAACATGGTCAGTGGTGTCGCACGGCTGGGACAATGCCAACAACTCATATTTTCAAACCTCAAATTGGAAAGATCGAAATGAGCACTGGCACTATTGATCTCAGCCAGAGCGTGGAGAATGAGTTTTACTGTCTTGAACTTCTCAGGGCCTTTGGTCTGGACGTCGCGGAGGCGAAAATTGATCAATTTGGCGAAAAGAAGGTATTAATCGTTAAGCGCTTTGACAGGTTCATCAGGAGAAATGGTAGTATTTTACGCCTCCCGCAAGAGGATATGTGTCAGGCCTTGGGTGTGCCGCCGACTATCAAATATCAAAATGCAGGCGGTCCTAAACTTGTTGATGTTCTAAACCTGCTCTCACGTAGTGATACGCCTCTTAAAGATCAACGCACAGTTTTCATGGCGCAAGTCCTCTTCTGGCTTATCGGCGCAACAGATGGCCATGCCAAAAACTTCAGTATCTTTCTAAGACCCAATAATCAAATGGCGTTAACCCCGCTCTATGATGTTATCTCGGCCCAACCTATGTTTGACGCGCGCCAAATTCCCCATAAAGATTTTAGATTGGCCATGTCTCTTGGCAAGAAGCCCCATTATAAAATTCAGCAGATTGGGCGCCGCCATTTCCATCAGAGTGCTATTGAAGCGGGTCTTGAAGATGCAAGTACGGATGGAGCAGGAAGTTTTACAGCAGATATAATCGGTGAGATTGAGAACAGCTGCGATAAAGCGTTTGAAAAAGTGCTCGAGAAACTTCCAAAAGATTTCCCAATGGAGATTCATAAGTCTATTAAAAAGGCGACCTTAGAAAGACTTAAAACATTGCATCACTAAGACGATTTTAACACTAAGCTTAGACTGACTTTGAACCTTCTAGCCTTCAGTAAATAAAGAAAATTATAGCCGTAGGGTTACCTCCTGTAGAGGCAGGTGTTTGAATAGCTTTCACAGCTTGTTCAAAGTTATTTATTGCTTCTGTATTGTCTGCAAAAAGACCATCCCATTCATTGTTAAACGTACCAAGACATATGCGCCGCTGCGCGTGTTTATGAAGATGTTCAGCTCCATACAACCTTGATAAATCCGCTCAAAGATCAATAATTATAAAATTCTTGAAACTTTCACTTTTTGCAAGTATTTAGAATTTTATGAGCAAGTTAGCAGATAAATTAGTGGAAGCAGGATATGCTGACCATATTCTAACCGAGCGTCAAATCGCTTCCATCTTAAAGGGAAGTGAATCTAGACGCTACGGGCTTGTTAATCGCGCCCTCAAAGACGAATCCCTTACGCGTCTGAAACGGGGGATTTACGCATTAGGCCCCAGGTACCGCTTAACGTCTTTACATCCATTTGCAATTGCTCAGGCTATTTTACCGGGAAGTTATATCTCCATGGAGACGGCTCTTTCATACCATGGATGGATTCCAGAAGCCGTATATGAAACTATTAGCATCACGCCAGGACGGAAAACGCTCAATTACAAAAACGACAAGTTTGGTCAATTCACCTTCATTCCTCTCGCTCACAATAAATATCAATTTTTACAAAGCATAAGCCGTCAAAAGGCCGGGGCGCAAACGGTACTCGTCGCAGAACCATTACGTGCTTTGATGGACTTAGTGGCTTATCGCAAAAAAAATTGGTCAAATATTAATTGGACTGAACAAGGCTTGCGCATCGAGCTGACAAATCTAACACAATTACAGGCTAAAGATTTTAAATCAATTGATCAGGTTTATAAAAACAAACGTGTTCTCTTTTTCCAGCAAGAGCTAAAAAACGAAATCTTACGAATGATAGAAACGACATAAGA
>JALZVA010000241.1 GCA_023301335.1 Akkermansiaceae bacterium | reverse complement strand
TAGGCTGTAGCTATCGATGGTGCTAATGAAGCTAGGCCTTTATTTCTTAAGCGATTACAAAAAAATGTTCTCTTGAACACTTTTTTGTTGCGATGTGGCAAAAAAAGTGTTCATTTGTGCATATCGATGCGCGAGATGTTCAGACGCATCGCCCTAATCCTAAATCACAGTAAACACCATGGCAAAAACAGACCAGACAGACGCACAGGCAGAAAAGCTTAAAGCAGCAAGAAAGAAGAACCTCGACTTAGCAATCTCACATATCCAGAAAGAATTTGGAGAAACCGCGATCATGCGGATGGGAGATGAGCACCGTGTCGATGTCGATGTAGTCCCGACTGGGAACTTACTAATTGATAGAGCACTCGGCGTAGGGGGATTTCCTCGTGGACGTATTGTTGAGGTCTTCGGGCCTGAATCTTCAGGTAAAACGACGCTCACTCTCACTGCTATCGCTCAAGCTCAGGCAAAAGGCGGATTGGCCGCTTTCATTGATGTAGAGCATGCGCTTGATCCACAGTATGCAAAAAAACTTGGCGTCAACGTCGACGACTTACTTGTTTCTCAACCTTCTTCTGGGGAAGAGGCACTACAAATTTGTGAAACCTTAGTGCGGTCAAACGCAATCGACATCGTGGTGTTAGACTCCGTTGCCGCATTGGTCACACGCCAGGAACTTTCTGGAGAAATTGGAGACTCCACAGTAGGAGCGCAAGCTCGCTTGATGAGTGCTGCGATGAGAAAACTCACCTCATTTATCGCTAAAGCTAGGACGGTTTGTATCTTCACTAACCAAATTCGAGAAAAAATTGGAGTGATGTTTGGTAGCCCTGAAACCACTCCAGGTGGACGTGCGTTGAAATTCTTCGCATCTGTGCGTATCGATATCCGTCGTATTGGACAGATTAAATCGACCGACGGCTCAGTCATAGGAAATCGCACCAAGCTCAAAGTCGTGAAAAACAAAGTGGCCCCACCATTTACGGAGGCTGAATTTGATATAATGTATTCTGAGGGGATTTCCTCCGTGGGCTCGTTATTAGATTTAGCGATTGAGTATAATCTTGTTCTGAAGAGGGGAAGTTGGTTCAGCTATAATGGAAATCAGCTAGCGCAAGGAAGAGATGCGGCAAAAGAAACGCTCAAGGGAGATAAGGGACTTTATATTGAACTCGAAGATCAAGTGAAAGGCCTAATGGCTGGAAATGAGGAGGACGAGTAACAGAAATAGAGAGAGGAGGTCTTTACCGAGATAGTGAGTGAGATACGTGTGGAAGCAGCAATCCCAAAGATCTCATCAGGTAAGTCCTCACGTGTATTATAAAAATCTTCAGAGGTGGCGAAGGAATCCCTTTTGCTGTGTAGTGATTACCTTCTCACCTTTGATCTGAACAAAGCAAATGCCTATACGGATTAGGGCCCGTATAGGCATTTTTGTTCGCTGGTGAGTTTCTATCTAGCCCATATGCCCCACTCTTCTGTTTATCTTGTTAATTCAACAGGGAGGGTGACCGACTAATCCTTCGAGGCTTTTGGATCGAGTGCGTCCCGTAGGCCATCTCCAAAGAAGTTGAGGGCAAGGAGGGTAAGGGAGAAAATAACCGATGGGATAATAATGATTTGAGGCTCAGTTTCAAGATAAGTCGCTCCTTCAGAGAGCAAGATACCCCAAGAGCTGTTAGGAGCCTCCACGCCAAGCCCAAGGAAGGATAAAGTCGCTTCTGTAAGGATGAAGGTAGGGATTGTTAATGAAGTATAAACGATGATGATCCCGAGAAGGTTAGGTAGGATGTGTTTAAAGAGAATGGTGAAGTGGGAGAGACCTAAGGATTTTGCCGCTTCCACATACTCGAGTTCCTTAGTGGACATGACTTGAGACCTCACTACACGTGCCATAGTGAACCAGCCCAGACAACCGATTGCGATACAGAGAGGGAGGATATCAAACAGAACATTCACGAGACTTTCACTCCACGCCAGTTCATCAATGAGTTGTTTTTCATAAGATTTGGTGCGTTCCATAATGACGATGGAAAAGAGGATGATGATGACGAGCTGAGGGAGTCCAAAGCAGATATCGACGAAGCGCATCATAAAGGTATCGATCTTCCCGCCTTTGTAGCCTGCGATGGCTCCGTAAATGACACCAATAGTGACAGAGATGAGTGTGGCGAGAATGCCGATCAGGATAGATACCTGT
Organism: Akkermansiaceae bacterium; assembly: GCA_023301335.1. Classification (GTDB taxonomy): domain Bacteria; phylum Verrucomicrobiota; class Verrucomicrobiia; order Verrucomicrobiales; family Akkermansiaceae; genus Rubritalea. The sequence continues at coordinate 579 of JALZVA010000241.1, read as the reverse complement.
CCGCCATGAAGGACGCGGGAGAAGAGATCTCTACCAGACTGGTCGGTGCCGAGCCAGTGGCTGCCGTCTGGAGTTTGAAATGTATTAGAAAGGTTCTGGTTGTTCGGTGGCTTATACCAATGGCTTTGCTCTCCGTTTTCAGGGAGGGTAAGCTGTCCGACGGTGGGAAGGAGGAAGCAAATGACTAAGGCAAATATGAGGAAGAGTAAGCTGGCTACGGCCATGCGGTTCTTGCGGAGACGTAGCCATGCGTCTTTCCAGAGTGAGGTGCCTTTTTCGGCGATGTCTGCTGAATGTGAATCTTCCATAAGCTTAGGCATCTTTCATGCGTGGGTTAAGGATGACGAGGGCGATGTCTGCGAGCAGGTTTACCACCACGATTAGGACGCCAAAGAAAATAACAATACCCTGAAGCAGCATGTAGTCTCTCTCCTTCGTGGCATTCACAAAGTGCTGTCCCATACCTGGGATTTGGAAGATGGTTTCGATGATGAAAGAGCCTGTGATAAGTGCGGCAAATGCGGGGCCGATATAGGCGACAGCGGGCATGATGCCACCTCGGAGAGCATGTTTGATAAC
>JALZVA010000240.1 GCA_023301335.1 Akkermansiaceae bacterium | reverse complement strand
CTCGCACAGCACACTGGCAAATCTGAAAAGAAAATTGAAGCCGATGTCGATCGTGACAACTACATGTCTGCCGAAGAAGCCGTGAAATACGGGCTCGTTGACAAGATGTTAGAAAGCAAGTCACTCCCAGACAAAAAGAGCTAAGTAAGCTTAAGTAATATTTTAGAAGCCGCTTCCGATCACTCGGAGCGGCTTTTTTGCTTTTAGCCTAAAAAGTTCAGTATCTAATCTTTAGAAGCCACCTGACCCTATGTATAAATATATCACCATTGCTGCCTCAGCTCTCTTTATCTGGCCCCTTAAAAAGTGACAAGTCACGTAAAGGTTAAGGTAAACAACTCCCCCTTACTCTCTAACAGACATCTCCACGGTCTTTTCTTCCAGCTCTGGAGTCCCTTTGCTTTTATGAATCCAGACACTCTGGACGAGTCCTAGCATGAACATGCACATCAGCACAAAGGTTCCCGAGTAGCTCACTAAGGGTAGTGGAATCCCTGTGATGGGTAATAGCTCTATACACATTCCAATATTTTGAAATACGTGGGCTCCAAAAAGGGCTGCTATAGAGCCTGCGATAACTTGCCCAGCCATGTCTCTACTGTAATAAGCGATGTACACACACTGAATAATGAGTAAGCCAAATGCGGTCACGAGGATCATCGTCCCTCGGAAGCCCTGCTCCTCGGCGATCACTCCGAAAATAAAATCATTATGCGCAGTCTTCCATGGGATGTATTTATTTGCATGCAGTGAGCCTTTTTCTTCTCCTGCTCCATGTCCTAGACCTTTATAACCTGAGCGACCCACCGCCATAGTCACATAATACTGAGCGTAGGCATCTCCTCTGATATCGAGTTCTCTCCCTTGCTTACTATCAATAAAAAGTTCAATTCGCTGAGCTCCACGCTTAGAGACCTTCGGCATGATCACGTAATACGCCAAGGGGATTAAAGCCACTCCTAACAATGTAAAAAACGTAAGGTAACGGTATGGCACTCCACCTACTAGCATGGCCACGGCAATCACCGGCACCCACATCAGAGCCGAACCCATATCTCCAGCCATCGCAACCAATCCAAAAGGGATCATACTGAGCACCAAAATCGTCGTTACCAATACCAAAGGAATACGGAATATTTTATGCCATTGGGGTAAATCTTGGATTAGAAAGCTCAGTAAAATAATACCCGCAACCACCATAAACTGAGCTGGCTGGAAAGCTATCCCTCCAAGGCTAATCTGGTGCACCTCATTACCCACCTTCAACGCCGCGACCATCAGGCCAATCCCGCCTATATACATGGGGATCCCAATGAATTTAAACAATCGGTAATCGATCAAAGACGTGGTCAAATACACTCCCGTCCCTAACAGAATCCAGATTTGCTGCCTCCGAGCAAACCATTCTCCTCCCTGCCCGACATGCCGAGCTGCACTCTCGATGGCAAACACACCAAAGATTAAGATCCCAAACATCGTCAGGAGTAAAACCCAATTGATGCGGAGTAATTTCTTAAGGAGTGGAGTCATGCCTAATCCATAAATCCAACAAAGTCATCTCCCTCTTTCACGGGCATCATCGGAACCTTTGCCCCTGTGTCAGAAAAGTCTCGTGTTTCACGCACTAACCCTTCCACCGGCTTTGTAACCTCAATAGATTTTTCCGAAGGAAGCGCAGCTAATGCTTCGAACTTTCTCGTGCTACTTAACACTCTGGAATCAAGTGAACCTACGGCTTTATTATAAGAACCCACTAGGCTCGAAATGGTTGTTCCAACCTTCCCGAAATGCTCATTAAAGATGCTGATACGCGAGTGTAACTCTCTGCCTAGCTGGCTGATCTGTTGGGCATTATCGGTCAGCGATTGCTGCCTCCAGCCATAGGCAACAGCTCTGAGTAGTGCGATAAGCGTCGTCGGAGTGGCTAAGATCACACCTTGGTTCACACCTTTTTCAATAAGCGTGCTGTCCTGCGTAAGGGCTGCTGAGAAAAATGCCTCACTAGGTAAGAACAAAACAACAAACTCAGGACTGGTCTCAAACTGTTCCTGATATTTTTTACTCGCAAGCTGCTGAATATGCTTACGGACTTGTGACGCATGCTGAGATAACAGAGCGTTACGCTTTTCATCCTCGTCTTCCTCTAGTGCGTCTAAATACGCGGCCATTGGTGTTTTAGAATCGACCACAATTTGCTGTCCTCCTGGAAGGCTCACCACAAGGTCAGGGCGAAGCGCTTTCCCCTCATCGTTAACGGTATTGACCTGCATATCAAAATCACAATGCTCTTGCATCCCTGCCATTTCCACGACACGGCGTAGCTGCATCTCTCCCCATTGGCCACGTCCGATCGGTTGGCGTAGTGCCTTTACCAATTGAGATGTTTCCTTTTGGAGGTGCACTTGTGTTTCAGTCATGCTCTGCACCTGCTCTTTGATCGAGACATACGCACCCTCACGTGCTTTCTCTATTTCTCCGATCCGGCCTTGGATTTTATCTAAACTTTCTGAGATCGGCTTCACAACCTGTGAGACAGCGTCTTTACGCTTATCTAATTCTAAAGACGCTTTCTCTTGCTGCATCTTGAAGGAGTTCTCTGCGAGCTGGAGGAATTGCTTCTGGTTTGCCTTTAAGGCATCGGAGGAAAGAGCTTTAAAGGTATCCCCTAGTTGGGCTTGAGCCTTCTGTAGCAACGCCTCTTTTTCTCTACTCGATTTTCTCTCCGCATCGATCCTTGTTTTAAGCTCCGTTTCACTTTGTTGTAGCTCCACGGTCTGTTTTCTGATTCCGTCCAGTTCTAACTCCCTTGCAGCGAGCTTTTTCTGTATTTCAATCGCGCGTTCTTGCTCCGTTTTCACGCGTGCCTCCAAGAGTTTCTTGGTGCCGTTAAGCTTTGATTTGAAAATAAAAAAAACGATAATTGCTCCTATGAGGAGGGCTGCTCCTATAGAGATCCAGGCTTCTGTTGTGAATGGCATCTTTGTGACTTGCGAAATTAATAAACAGCTACATACTGTGCGTGTTCATGTGATGTGTCCATTTAAAGCATAGGTTCATCACTTCACAACAGAAATATAAAAATTACATAATTATGGCCCACGAACTACCAGACCTCGGTTACGCATATGACGCGCTCGAACCACACATTGATGCGCGCACTATGGAAATTCACCACAGTAAGCACCACAATGCTTACGTTGCCAAACTCAATGCTGCTGTTGCAGGGACTGAGTATGAACAATCATCTATCTGTGACCTCGTAAAAGGCATCGCGGACCTTCCTGAATCTATTCAGGCAGCTGTGCGTAATAATGGCGGTGGACATGCAAACCACAGCCTATTTTGGAAAGTTATCGCTCCTGGTGGTGCTTCCGCTCCAAGTGGTGAGCTTCTTGACGCAATCAATTGCAAGTTCGGTTCCGTAGACGCATTCAAAGAAGCGTTCGCTGCAGCTGCTGCAACACGCTTTGGTTCAGGGTGGGCATGGTTAGGTCTCTGTGCAGAAGGTTCACTCTGTGTTGGCTCTACAGCCAACCAGGACAACCCACTCATGGGTTCTATCGCTGGTGAGTGTAAATGCACCCCTCTTCTCGGACTCGACGTCTGGGAGCACGCATACTACCTCAACTACCAGAACCGCCGCCCGGACTATATCGACGCATTTTGGAATGTCGTAAACTGGGACGTAGTCGCAGAATCTTATGCCAAGTATAAGCCTAAAGCTCCTAGCGCCAACTTCTGAGGCTAAACGCGATTAACGCATTTTTCAAAAAACGCTACTGCGAGGATCGTGGTAGCGTTTTTTTATCCCTTCATGTCTGAAAGAAAGCTGTATTTTCAACATTTCAGAGTTGCAGAACGGTTCTTTCCCCACTTAAATCCCCAGACTAATTCGCACACGCTAATCTAATGCTAGAGAACATCCGTAAATATTCAGCCCTCATGGCTATCGTCCTCGCCCTTTTTGCCTTCGGCATCATCTTTGT
>JALZVA010000239.1 GCA_023301335.1 Akkermansiaceae bacterium | reverse complement strand
TTCTTCAAACGCGCTCTAAACACATCTGCATCACTCGGCTTGTTAGACGCCTCTAAGGATTTCACAATCATTGAAATCGAATAAGGGGTAATCTCTGCATCATCGTAAAACTCTGTGATAGATGCAAAACTGATGGCCGCCTCTTTATAATTTAATTCCTTAAAATAAACATCTCCTAACAACTTTAATAAAAGAGCCTTAGTTCTGCCTGACGGGTGCTCTTTTAGAGCTTTTACAGCAGTTGCCTTAGCCTCTTCAGGTTTATTCAGACCATTTAGGCAAAGTGCTCTATAGAGCGTCATATCGACTCGGTTCGCAGGGTCTTCATCCAAATTCATGGCATGTGTGATTGACTGTAAAGACCACTGATAGTGTTTATTTTCATACTGCGCACGAGCTAATAACCTCCAATAATGAACAGGAGTTTCCCCTGGAGATAATTTTGTTACGCCCATACTTAAAAAAATCTGAGCATCAGAAAACTCTCCCGCTTTGAAACATTGTGACCCTACCCAACGGTAAATCCCCATCGGGATATCATTCCCAACGCCTTGCTCAATCGCAGCTTTAAGTGCCACAACCATAGCTGGTTTATCTTTTAGCTGATAGTTACTTAGCACTTCAAGAAGTGCTATTTTTTTCACGTAAGCACCGGCATCCATAGTTTTTGCCTTATTTAAATAGGGTAATGCTTCCTTAAATTTCTCAAGCTTAAAAAACCCCCAACCACACCAGTACGAGGCATTCGCCAAAACCGGTTTTTCTAGATCTTCAAATTTAGAGAGCAGATCTTGGTATTTTGAAATCATTTTTTCAAACTCTTCCTCTTCTTTATACAATCTGGCAGCGGACTGAGTCGCTGATGCGGCAAGAAGAGTCTCAGGTGACAATTTAATAACTTCTTCTAAATCAGCTATCGCTTCTTTTCTATTTTCTAGCTTCGCGTAATTATTAGCTCTGATATTTAGAATTTGTAATTTACGCGGGTCATCTGGATATCTCGAAAGAAAACGCGTGAAACTATCAATCGCATCACGATGTCTTCCTAGCTCATGATAGCACCATGCTCTTTTATAATAAACCGACAGTTCATTCCCCTCACCTACTTTCTCTACATCAATTTGACGGTAAACTTTCGCAGCTGCTTCATACGATTTTTCTTCAAAGAAAGTTTCAGCCTGTAAAAGTAGGGCCTTGTGCATAAACGTATGATCACCATACGTCCTTCCATATTTCTCGATGAATTGATTCACTTGATCTGACACCAAGCCACTCTTGAGATTATAATAGCAAAGAATTTTTCTATACCCCGCTTCAAAAGACTCTCCTGTATTAGGGTAGCCTTTGATGACTTGATTAAACGACTGAATAGCCTCTCGGTACTCCTTCATTTTTAAATAGGATTGGCCTCCTAGAATATCTTTTCTCGCCCTTAGGTCAGCGGGAAGTATCACCCCTGGACTAATGGAGTCTCTTATCACTCCTTTGTAATCTCCCTCAGCATACTTTACGCTCATCACCGAGATCAATGCTTGAGGTTTCCACTCAAGGTCATCCATTGCTAGCACTTTTTTATAAGCCTCATCAGCCTCTTTAAATTTGCCTTGCTGATATAGGCTCAGGCCCATGAAAAATGTCCCCTCAGATCTCAGCTTAGGAGTGACACCCTCTTGTGCAAGTAATGTAAACGTCTTTAACGAGTCCTCTACTAGCCCTTTTTCACGCTGCAAATGCGCTAATTTATGTAAGGATTGCTGATAGTAGATGCTTGTTCTCGGGATATCCTTCAACGCAGCTTTAAAGTAACTTATCGCCTCATTTTTTCGGTCTATTTTGAGTGCGCACAAGCCTAAGTTAAATTTAGCCTCATACTGCTCTACCCCACCTTCTGATTTTTCAGCAACCACTTTATAGTAGCCCTGAGCACGCTTATAATTTTTAGAAAATTCCGAATCATAGGCCATGTACTTGGCCGCTTTGACTACAAATTCTCCCTGCTTATATTTTTTGATAATTTTATCAAACTCTATCCGCGCCTCTTTCAACCGCCCAATCTTTACATAGCAAACGCCTAAATAGTATCTAGCTCCTTTTGCATTTTTATGATTTGGAAATTTTTCTAAATATCTAAAAAAGAGTTTCCCTGCTAAGCCATACTCCCGTTTTTTATAGAATTCACCCTGCTGCCTTGACGCATAAGCATAAGCATCAAGTGCGTAAATATAGGACTGCTCCTCTGGCTTTTCTAAAAGGTTAGCTTCTTCCACCAGATTTGCTCGTGGAATTTCTTGAGCAAAAACTCCTCCTAACAAGCAGAACGTTACTATTAAAAATTTCATCCTCTTAATTCGTTTTAGATTTTTTAGCAGCTATCGAAACATTCTCTAAGCCTTCTTCTTTACATACATTAAACACTGCGAAAGCCTGCTCTACCGTCGCTCCTTTATCCGCCCAAATGGTGACAGGCTTATCAGGTAAAAGGCGTTGTGTTTGATCCATCTGAGCTTTTATCTCTTCTAGCGTATATTGTTTTTTACCAATCTGCAAACGCCCATCAGCATAGACATCTATCACAATCGCATGGTCATAGCTATTGGTCGTCACCCCTTCTCCTGAGTCGGGAAGCTGGATTTCTTTATTCGCCTCCACATCTTGCTTTGAGACATTCCAGGTCAAAATGAAAAAAATCAACAAAAGAAACACGATGTCAATCATCGGAGCGAGTTGAAAATTCGCCACTTCTGGCTCGTTATTACTAAATTTCATATCTCCCTTTAAACCCCTCCGATATCACGTTGTGTTTCCTCAATCGGAGACGGTCCATCCTTAGCTTTTGGTGCTGGGCGCAGCGAGTCCTCGTCATCCATTTCTTCAGCCGAATGGATAGATATCGACCTTGTGTGCTTCGCTTGACGGTTCGATTGAGCTGCTAACAGAGCCATCAAATGAGTTGCCGCAGCCTCAAGTTCCGCCATATATTTTTTTACCCTCCCTCTAAAAAACGAGTAAAATAGAACCGCTACGATACCGATCACTAGCCCGCTGGCTGTCGTTATAAGAGCTTCTTGGATACTCGAGGCTAGAGCCTGAGTCGTGTCCTTTGTCAGCTGTGCCGACATCGTTCCAAAAGCATAAATCATCCCAATCACTGTTCCCAAGAGCCCCACCATCGGTGCGACTGCTCCGATATCGGAAAGGTAGGAAATCCTCTGAGAGAGCATCCCAGCCTGGCGTGAGCCTTCCGCCTCAGCAACCTCTCTGACCTCCTTAAAGGAAACTCCAGAATTTTTCGTCATGAAATCTAGGGTCTTCTCTGCAATCCTAGCTATTGATTGGTTTTCCCTACTACAAAAAGCAATCAGACCCAGATAGTCACG
>JALZVA010000238.1 GCA_023301335.1 Akkermansiaceae bacterium | reverse complement strand
TTCTTTTGGACTCGCTATCCCAGACGACTACATTAAAGACTACCTGCACAGGAACCTCTACCAAGACCTCAAAGACGCTATAGGATTAGATGCTTATATAGGTGCAATTGAGCGACTTAAAATTAAGGAAGACAAAATTGTGCTAACTCTATTTTAGATGTAGAACGCCTTTTCTGCTCGCTCTACACTAAAAAAACTGCTATCTAAATCTGATGAAACTGTATCCATTCCCTTTTATTTGCCTAGCTCTCGTAGGCGTTTCACAAGCTTATGATATTGATCTTATCACACATGACACTAAACTTTGGAGTAAAAGTTTAGTGCAGGTTAAGGAGCAGTTTCCTGAGGTCAAATGGTATTTAGAAGGCACCTCTCGCCTTGTAGGAACGCATTCCGCACTCACATTTAACGGACAAGCAATAAGTTCTACTGAGCTTATTGTAGGAAAAGACGGCTTTATTGATGAGCTTGTTATTAATGTTTTCAATCAAGGTCAGCCGAAACCTCTTTCGGAGAAAGATTTTAAAGGTCAAGCTCTCAATTGGAAACGTTCCTTAGATAAAATTCTAGGTTCATCTGGACAACCTCTTCCTCTTATCAGTGAGGGAGATACAAAAACAAATCGTATAGCCTGGACAGGATCACACAGTAATGTCCACCTTTATGCTTCAGTTACAGACGTTCCCCAGAATTTGAGCATCTCGATTTCAGCTAAAGGAGCTAAACTAAAGACAACTGGAAGCCTAACAAGTCCTAAAACAACTACAGGAACCCAGCAAAAAGTAGCAGTCGATACAACTCATGATCAACTCAAGGGTATCACAAGCTACTATGAAAGCGGGAAGTTCGAAAAACGCGATATCACTAAAACGCCAGAACAATATCTCCTATACTTCTCTGCATCTTGGTGAGACTCATGTAAGAAATCAACTCCACAGTTAGTGGATTTCTACAATCAGACTGTCAAAAATAACAAAGGTCTTGAAATCATTCAAATGAGCCAAGATTATGAAATTGATGGTGCCTTAGAGTGGAGTAGGGACGCTAAGCTCACTTGGCCTATTGTGCTTCTCGATGATCAGCAAACAACCGCTCTTACAAAGTTTGCAGAGCGAGGACTTCCCCATTATATCCTCATTAGTAATCAAGGGAAAGTTATTGCACAAGGTCTAGATGATAGCATGAGGCATATGCGGGCAGTAAGGTAAAATACCTTCGTTTCAAATCCATAAAGATGTTATTCTTTATGGATTTTTATTTTTTTATTATTAGCTACATTTTCCCTGTTGACATTTTTCAATAATGTAATACGTCCTAATCCATATTTAAACCTTATCAGCCCATGCTTTACTTAAATACATCTCCATTCAATCAAAATAGCCGCGCGCAAATTGCGTTCAAGGCTGTGGGTGATAGATATATTAAACACAGCGTGCAGGGATGATAAGATAGTATTTAAATAGACTACTTTTTTAACAGCCCTGCCTAACTTGACGCAGGGCTTTTTTGTATCCTTTTTTTCACCTAAAGGAGCTTCACACATGGAGGTGAAGCAAGCTCAACATTAACGACATTGAAAAAATGTGGTTAAAACAAAAATCAAACACTCTGTATCACATGATACGAACCTTCTTTACCTTTTCAATCTAATGAAGCCACAATTAGCTAATGATATCATTGCCTGCCTCCCAAGTGGGCACACCCCATTTCTCTATTCGAGAGATGACTACGCCTTCCATTTACTCGGGAGAGCATTAAAAAATAAGGAACTCTCCATCCACACACTCAAAAAATCAAACTACAGCCCGCTACTCTCCAAACCAAAGGTGAAGAGCTTTCTCGCTCTTTCCGGCAGTCAGACTCTGAGCGCTGATCATTTACACTATGGAATGGGTGGCTCTGATGCGACTAAGTTTAACCTTAGCCTTGGCACCTGGGGTGCGGAGAAGCATGACCATGCAGGATGGACACAAACCACGCGGGGTAAAGCCAACCTCGTGCTTCAATTAAACTGGGGAATCCAAGGAGTCAGCAAGTTAGAGCAAGCTTACAGATCTAATATCGGTCATGTGCATTATGGTGGGCACTATCATCCTATCTCAAAGCAACAGAACACACTTTCCTGGGCCAGAATTGATTGTGACCTTAATACAGGAGAAGCACTCATTGAGGAAATTCAATCAGACTGGATACGTGGTTTTATGGAAACGGAATCACGTCTAACAGCACTCTTAAAAAACGATGAAGAAAAAATAGAATTACAAGATTCAATCAAGCAATTTTTATGCAGAGAGCACTATCTATGGGAAAAGGTTCGACAGTATAAAAAGCTTTGGGCGGAGACTACCCTTATCGCAGCCCTGCGCTTTATTCACGAAGACCTTGGAATAGAACATATTTTCTACCATAGCTTTGAAAGTGGATGTGCTCTGAAAAGAATTGCAGGAGCACAGCCACCTCGGTCGCTCTACACAGACCTACCAAGAAAATTTTGTATGCAAAAATCACAAGAGATCCCCTCTTTTTTAAAGCAGGATAAATACTTCAATAAGCAATCTAAGAAACTAAATATTCCCGTAGAGTTTTTTCAACTCCCCTCCTGCCTCCCAGCCCCTGCTTCTCACATCGTGGCAGGATCAAGTTCTCAATTAACCTTTATCGAGAGCTTCATCCTGTTTCTATGTGAGAAAATTTTAAGACGCCGTTCTCTAACATAGAGAACGAACTTACCATAGACACATAACAACGTAAAAATATGATTACAGAAAACGAACTCATCGAACTGGGTTACTCACCTGATTTACTTATTCGGCAGATGTTAGATCGAATCGATCAGCACCAACAAAACGGAATTAATGACAAAGCTTATATCCTTAAGCTACTTAAACGCGAATTCGGCGAACCAAACATAAAGATAAAAATGCGGAAAACAGCCCTACCGTTTGGAATGGCTATTGAAGCCACCTGCACAGACGATGAAAAAAATATAGATGCTGTCAAAGGCTATATGAATGCACTCTTAAAGACACCAGTTATCATCGGTGGAGCTGTGATGCCTGATGCCTGCCCAGCTGGATCAGCCAAGGCTACCATCCCAGTGGGTGGAGTAATCGCCGTGAAAAATGCCCTCATTCCAGCGGCACACTCTGCAGATATCTGTTGTTCCATGTATGCTAGCTTTTATCTATCCGAGGGTGAACTGAGTAAAGAAATGGATGCACTGGTAGCCAGCACACGCTTTGGCCCCGGAGGTCGTCATCCTAAAAACTGGGTGTATCATCCAGTAATTGATGAAGCTGTATGGGATAATAAATTTCTTAATGGCCTTAAGGATCACGCTAAGTCCTACATGGCTGACCAAGGAGACGGAAACCACTTTGCCTATATCGGAGAAGTCAGCTTCTCTCGCTCTCAAATTACTCAGCTTCGTGAAGCTGGCTACACAGACATTGCTGAACACCTAAATAAAAATAGTGACGCGTCACAAAAATACCGTGTTCTAGTTACCCATCACGGATCACGAGGCTTAGGTGCACATGTCTATAAGCGAGGGCAAAACGCGGCAATCAAGCATACAAAAAAGATCGCTGAGGATATCCCAGAAGCAGCCGTTTGGTTAGACTTCGACACCGAGGAAGGGAAAGAATATTGGGAAGCCTTGCAGTATGTTAGTCGCTGGACTCTCGCAAATCATCAGAAAATCCATGAGCGATTCTTCACTTCCATTGAAAAAACAGCGGTTACCTCATTCGGCAATGAACACAATTTTGTATGGGAAAAAGAAGACGCTGAAGGCAACCCTATTTTCCTTCATGGCAAAGGGGCAACTCCAGCATGGAAAGATGAACAAGGAAGACCTCTTCTTGGCCTCATCCCTCTCAACATGAGTGCACCTATCCTGATGGTACTTGGAAAAAACAACACAGATTGTCTAGGCTTTGCCCCTCATGGAGCAGGTCGTAATATTAGTCGAACCGCTCTTAAAAAACGATTCTATACTAAGGTGCGTAGTAAGGATCCAGAAGTGGTTGAAGCCGCGATTTCTAAGGCAACAAAAGGACTGGACATCCGGTGGTTTTGTGGGAAGCCGGATTTAAGTGAATCTCCGATCGCCTACAAAAACGCAGATCAAGTCATTGAGCAGATCGAGCAATTCGACCTTGCTAATATCGTTGCTAAAATTCAGCCCCTTGGGTCGATCATGGCAGGTGAATCCGAAATCCCCTACTGGAAGAAAAAACGTGAGGCCCTCACCCCTAAACAAAAGCGTCAAATTGAGCATCGCGCTGATAGGCGTAGTGAGCGGCAACAGCTTAAACAGCAAAACCAATATCCCCCCTCAGATTTACTAGAGTAATGCTGTTTGACTACGCAACATGTAGAACAAATCCATGTAATCTAATAATTTCATTTATTCCTAGACGAATGTATTAAAGAGGCATAGATTCCCTTATGAAAAATAATTCACTTTTTTCTGCGATTTCTAGAACTCTCACAGTTTCAGCTATCTTACTCAGCTATCTTACGATTCCTGTCTCTGCTGAGCCAATTATCATTAATGATAGAGGTCTCATAAGATCTTTTGAAGACAAGGCTGAAGCTTTTGCAGAGAGCGAGGAAAAAACCCTCGTTGCGGATTTAGTTAAATCTTTGAAGACGCTTACTAAAGTTGTCCCAGAAAATGAACTCCCTAAACTTGCTCAAAGTAGTCCCGCTAATCGACAAGAATCGACCTTCATTATCTCTACAGTTTATGATTGTGGGAAGTGTGACCGCTGGCACATGAGGAGCGTAGCTGCTGCATGGGCGTTATCTAGCGACGGAGTGATGGTCACCAATTATCACGTTATGGCAAATGCAAGAGGTGAAGTCATGGCTGTCTCTGATAGTAAAGGCAATCTCTGGCCAGTGAGTAAAGTGCTCGCCTGTGACAAGGACGCAGACCTTTGTATTTTTAAAGTAACGGGCGCAAATTTTAAGCCTCTTGCACTGGCAAAGCCTGCACCAATTGGGAGTGATGTAGAAGTCATTGCCCACCCTGGAAAACGCTTTTTCACACATACATTCGGAAAAGTCACCCGCTATTTCAGTAAAAATAAAGGTATATCTAACTGGATGTCTATAAGCGCTGACTTTGCTAAAGGATCCTCAGGTGGGCCGGTGATCAACCCAAAGGGAGAAGTTGTAGGGATGGTTTCCTACACAAACACTCTTTCTGTTCCACCTCTAAATAAGAATGACTCTTACCACACGCAGATGGTCATCAAAAATTGCACCCCTGTTTCAGCTATCTGGAAAATGCTCGGGCAGAAGCCTGAGTAAAATCCAGTAGCTCATTTCATTTAGATTAATTTTAGAAAGCTAATACCTTCGTGGTATTAGCTTTCTCCGTTATAGGCTTCTTCCCCGTGCTCATTAAGGTCGAGACCTGAGCTTTCTGCCTCATCACTTACACGTAGTCCAACAGTGAACTTCGTGATGTAAATTGCAATTATAGAAGCCACAGCACTCCAGGCAATCGTCACAACGACACTTTTCATCTGTGCCATCACATCGCCATGCATTCCTTCACGCATGAAGACTCCAGTCAGAATAGCTCCCACGATACCACCGATACCATGCACACCAAAGACGTCTAAGCTATCGTCAAAACCAAATGCATGCTTAAGCTTCGTGACTGCAAAGTAACAGACCGCACAAGTGATTCCTCCAATGGCAATAGCGCCCATGATGCTAGTGCTTCCCGCAGCAGGAGTGATCCCGACTAGCCCTGCTACTGCACCAGTGGCTACCCCCACTGCTGTTGGTCGTTTTGAAATAACCCACTCTAAAAGCATCCACACAACTACTCCTGTAGCAGCGGCTGCCTGCGTAGTGAGCATTGCCATTCCCGCTCCGCCACCTGCTCCACCAGCACTGCCTGCGTTGAAGCCAAACCAGCCAACCCAAAGTAAAGAAGCGCCGAGCACGACAAAGGGAACTTGATGCGGTACTAAAGAAGGTCCAGGGAACTCCTTACGCTTTCCAACGAAGTAACACGCTACTAAGCCTGCGATCCCAGCATTGATATGAACCACATTCCCACCCGCAAAGTCTTTTGCATGTTGCCCTGCACTCATCAGCCAGTTTCCAGTTTCTCCTCCATCGAATAATCCTCCACCCCACACCATATGCCACATTGGAATATAAGAGAGTAAGGTCCAGATGGTCGTAAAAAGAATAACTGCCGAGAACTTCATCCGTTCTGCAAAAGCACCTACAATGATCGCAGGACTAATAATAATGAAGGTCATCTGGAACGTCACCCAGACACTTTCAGGGATCGTGCCCCCGTCCATGACAGTATCCTCAGCGATATGGTTTAGCCCTAGAAATGACCTATCCCATCCGATATACAGATTACCATCTCCACCCGCAGCAAGTGCATAGCCTATGGTGATCCATAGTAACGACATGATTCCCGCCATGGCAAAACACTGAACTAGGACACTTAAAATATTCTTGGCTCGCACCAATCCTCCATAGAAGAAGGCCAGACCAGGTAAAGTCATGAGCATTACTAAAACCGTGGAAGTGAGCATCCAGGCAGTATCCCCAGAGTCTATCCCGCTGCCTTCGGAAGCATAGGCCATGCCCGAAGTTAGAAAAAGGAAGAATAGTATCTTTGTGTATAGCTTGTTTTTCATAATATTCACGCAAATGATGAATGCAGTTCATCATTTGCGTGAATAAATCGCATCTTCGGCTTTTTGTAAAGCAAGGAGCTGGTTAAATAGATGAAAAATAGTCCCTATTAGAAAATACCTCACTGCCGCCAAATTGACTAACAATCAAGACCCTCAGCTGGGGAAATTATTTGTCGAATAAGGAAAAAATCTCCTTAGAAAGTTCATTTTTATTTACTAATCTTCGAGCTCTACCCCGAAAAAATCCCACATCACGCTTTCGTAAACAGCGTGCTTCCACTCGGGCAGCCATTTTCTCTTAAACTTACTAGGTTTTATCCATTTATACGCTCGGAATTCATCTGACATGTAGGAGACATTTGGCTCAGGGGCATCAGAGTTGAGTAAGCAGCGGAAGTATGTTTGCTTCTGCCCCACAAAACCTTTCTTCTTTGCCTTCTTTTTTGGGAACTTGTATTTATACCCTGCGATGTATTCTGTCGCTTCGTAACATTCAGCAGGTAGCCCGACTTCTTCTAGCACTTCTCGATAAAGTGTTTCCAGTGGTTTCTCCCCTTTATCCACTCCTCCTTGAGGAAATTGCCACGCACCCTTCTGCTGGCTGCGCTCACAAACCAATAACTTCCCTTCTACATTGATGAGTAAAGCTGCTACATTGGGTCGGAAAGATGGCATGTCTTTAGGGTGAAAAAATATCATTTAATAGGCAATGATGAATCTTCTCATTAGCTCATTTTTTTACCTTTTCATAAGTCCTTACAACGCTAACCTCTATCCTATGAAAAAATTACACCTACTTCTTACCGCCCTTACCCTCTCCCTTAGTTCGCTTTCTGCACAAGAAAATGCACCGACAACTTCTATTCGCTTCTGGGAAGCAACGCTACCATCTGGAGATTTCATGGTCGCACTCCACCGCATCACTTCCATTAGTAAGCATGAGTACCACGTTGGCGTAGTGAAAATCACCGAAGTGGTGATTGATACAGATGGTAACTCACTAGCACGTTTTTACACCTCAGAGATCCTTTCTCAGGCAGACTTAGTGAACCGCGCAATCAAGAAAAGTAGAGAGACTCTCACCAATAGCACAGGTGGGGAATCAGGATTAGAAGGAAACCCTGTTATCAAGGACTACCCTACCACGACGCATGCCAAAACAGTCGAGTATAATCTCAAGGATGTCGGCGCTGTCGATTCCCTCTATAACTCGATTAAACGAGCTTGGTCGCGCAACAATGGTGCTAAATTCACCGCTAAATAAAACCCCTCTACTCATTACCAATCTTTCACAAGGTCGTTTATGTTCATACATCTACTTTTTTTATGAAAATCACTATTCCTATCATCTACGGAGCTGCAGTCGCTTCAGCCATCGCTATTCAGATTAACAATGAAGAGCCTAAGCACACTCTTACCCCAGAAGCTCCCCAGCTAACTCCTTTGCAATCTAAAACGCCTGACAAGCCTGCGAATCAG
>JALZVA010000237.1 GCA_023301335.1 Akkermansiaceae bacterium | reverse complement strand
TCGTCCCTGTCCACTTTTTAGATGTGGCGCGCTGGGGAATAAAAAAAGCGATCTCCTAAGAGACCGCTTCTTTAAATAAATGGTACGTGGACAGGGACTCGAACCCTGGACCAATTGGTTAAAAGCCAACTGCTCTACCAACTGAGCTATCCACGCATTTGTTGGGTTTGTGCTTTGCTTGGAAGAAACTCCCTCGCTCGGCGGGCGATTTCTTAGAACGTGCGCCTTGTTATTGCAAGATCTTTTTCCTCTTTTTGTCGTATTTTTTTAAAAGTGCTTCATTCTAGGACTTGTTGAGAATCTAATCTCGCTCTTAGGGTCTTGTGGTTCTCTAAGGCGGGGTCGCTCTCCAAGAGCTTATCGGTCATGGAGCGAGCTTCTCTAATCAGTTCAGGATCAGAGAGGTATTCAATAAACCTTAGATCTGACAAGCCACTCTGCTGGACTCCTAAGACATCCCCTGGGCCTCTCATCTTCAAATCTGCCTCGGCTATCTTAAAACCGTCGATGGTTTCTGCGAGAACTTCTAATTTTTCCATCCCTGCCTCAGATTTTCCATCGCTAATGAGGATGCAGTAGCTCTTATGCTCGCCTCTGCCTACTCTTCCTCTGAGTTGGTGTAGCTGCGCTAGCCCGAATCTCTCTGCATTGTAGATGACCATGATATTGGCATTCGGCACGTCCACACCTACCTCGATGACGGAGGTGGCTACGAGGACCTTAAGCTCTGCTGTCCGAAACTGCTGCATGACCTCTTCCTTTTGCTCCGGCTTAAGCTTTCCGTGTAGTAAGCCTACGCCATATTTTGAGAAGCGTTTTTCCCATTTCGCGTGCTCAGAGATGGCGGATTGAGCCTTGAGGGTTTCTGATTCCTCGACCAGAGGGTAGACAATGTATGCTTGTCGTCCGTTTGCCAGCTGCTCTTTAATAAACTTGGTCACATCGCTGACCTTGGGCTTTACCCGTAAGCCTGTGACCATCGCTCCTCTTCCCTGTGGTCGCTCATCGAGTACGGAGACATCTAAATCTCCATAGATGGTTAGGGTTAGAGTCCGAGGGATAGGGGTGGCGGTCATGACTAGCACATCAGGGTGGACGCCTTTCTGGATGAGTCGCGAGCGCTGCTCTACACCAAACTTGTGCTGTTCATCGACAATCACTAGTCCTATTTCAGACAGGTGCTCATTTTCAAATAATAAGGCGTGTGTCCCGATGACGATCTGAGCAGCTTCTACATTTTCTTTGAGGTTTCCTGTGCTGACGCCGACTTCCACGCCCAGTTGTTCTGACCATTTTTTAAACTCAAGGTAGTGCTGTTCTGCGAGGATCTGTGTGGGGGCCATCATGGCTACCTTGACTCCACTCTCGATCGCCATTAGTGCGGCACAGAGTGCTACGAAGGTTTTCCCTGATCCTACATCCCCTTGGAGCATTCTATTCATGGGAACTGGCTTTGCCATATCGGCAGCTATCTCCTTCACACTCCGCTTCTGTGCTGAGGTTAGATCAAAGGGGAGCTGTTCGTAGAATTTTTTTAATAGAGATTTTTTTAAGCCTAACACATGCCCAGCTTGCTGTTTAAAATGGCTGCGTTTCCACGCGACATTGAGCTGCAAGAAGAAGAACTCCTCTAAGGCAAAGTATCTGCGTGCGGCATCTTTGACCTCCAGGGATTCAGGGAAATGGATATCTCGGTAGGCGTCTACCCGCGGGTAGGTTTCATCTACATCATACATCGGCACGAGAGCATCCGCCTCAACTTTCTCTAACACTTCATAGACCAGTTCACGTAGTCTCCTCTGGCTCACTCCACTGCTGAGTTTATAGACGGGTACTACACGATCGATATGGATGGAAGAGTCCTGTCCTTCCTCTAGGATTTCAAACTCTGGGTGATCGATCATCAAGCGACCTTGGCTCTCCTTCACCTTCCCATACACGATGAGTTCCTGCCCAGCTGCTATGAGCTTTGAAATATAAGGCATATTGAACCAGCGTAGAGTCACACTGCTAGAGCAGAGCACTGCTTGATCACCGGCGTAGAGCTTTGCCTCTGAGATCGCTCCTCGTCCGCCAAAGCCCTTTCTCGCAGAATCAATGACTGTGCCACGGATGCACACAGGGGCGCCTCCAGCCTGAGCAGGGATCATGTCAAAGCGTCTACGGTCTTCGTAGCGCTTTGGGAAATAATTTAGTAACTCCTGTACGGTGCTGAGGCCGAGCTTTTCAAATGCGGTGCATTCCTTCTCGCTTAGCAGGAATCGTATGGAGGTGTGACCCTGCATCTCTCTACTTTGGCTGTGACTTCCGCACCTCTTGGATAACGATCTGTAAGGATGTGCGATCTCTCCATGTGTTACGATCGATCGTGAACGCTATATCCCACGGTGGGTCTGGTAGGTCACGCTCTCCACCGCTGAAAAAGATTGCATCTTTTTCACAGTATTTTTGACGGAAGAATAACTTGAGGTGATTGTTTTTTAAATGCCTTGGTGACTCTGTTAGCCACACATCACGCGCCATGAAGACGGGTTGTGGATTTTTACTTCCGAAGGGTTGTAGCTGCTCATAGCTATCGAGAAAACTTAAGCTAAGCTCTTCGAAATCAACCTCTGCATCAATATAAATCCTAGGAGCTCTGTCTGCGACTGAGGCTTGCAGCTTTACACTTTCTGCAAAGGCTTCTCTAAAGGCGTCCATTTGGCTTTCATCAACGACAATTCCAGCAGCCATGTCATGCCCGCCACCTGAGTCGAGCTGCTGCTCACAGGAATGGATCGCCTTTACCAGTGATACTCCTTCCACACTTCTTCCACTCCCCTTGCCTTTTCCATCTTCGTCGATAGCGATGATGAAGGTGGGTTTATGAAACTGACGCATCAGTCGGGAGGCGACGATTCCGACCACTCCAGGGTGCCAATCACGCGAACCCAAAACGATCACTGCGTCTTGTTCGACATCGAATTTTTTATCTAACTCTGCTAGGGCCTCATCACGAATTTTACGTTCGAGGTGCTGTCTCTCTAAATTATACTTATCTAACACCTTTGCCATTCCCTCGGCTTCTGTGGCGTCATCGGTGAGTAACATTGCAAGAGCATCGTCTGGCCTGTCCATCCTCCCAGCAGCATTAATACGTGGGCCGATTCTAAACCCGACGTCTAAGCTCGACACTTTTTTACGGATGGTAGAGACCTGCTGTAATGCTCTCAGACCTTGATTACTAGTGTGTGGTAAACGCTCTAAACCGTGCCTCACCAAGAGCCTATTCTCATCTACTAGAGGCACGATATCGGCGATGGTGGCGACAGCAACGAGATCAATATAATTTTTTAAATCAAATGTTTCGATACGGCGGCGAATCAGCATGGCATGTGCTAGCTTAAAGACGACTCCTGCAGCACACAGGTATTCAAATTTTCCGCCCTGTGATTTTGGATTTACTAAAGCCACACAGTCAGGTCGACCATCTGCAGACATTTCGTGGTGGTCCACGATAATGACATCGATCCCCTTCTGGTTCATTTCCGCGACCTCAGCTACAGAGGCCGTGCCGCAATCCACAGTCACTAAGAGGTCGATTTCTTCCACCTCTTCAAAGAGTCGCTGGATAGCCTTCTCGCTCATCCCATAGCCTTCTTTCCCTCTGCGTGGGATAAAAGATTTCACAGGGACTTCGTAAGCTTGCAGGAGTTTCACCATCAAGGCGACAGACGTGATACCATCGACATCATAGTCACCAAAGACACAGACCTGTTCTTTCCCATCAATGGCCTTCAGCAAGCGTGTCACGGCTGGCTCCATATCTGGTATTAAGAAAGGGTCTTGGATATCTCTTAAGCGTGGTCTGAGGAAGGTCTCAAGCTGGTCTTGTTCGACACCTCTCTGACCTAATAGGTGCGAGAGAATACGAGGAAGAGAATCCCCGCCTACTTTATCAGCAGGCTCAGGCTTCACTATCCACTTTGTATCTACGTGCAAACTCATATTTAGGTTTTCTTGATATAATCGTATATGGCTCTTCAGCTCAAGATAGTTTTCGGTTTTCTCGTTTTGCTCGCCACGCCGCTACCTCACTTGGTCTTCTGTGAATGCTTGTTTCACCCAATTCAGGATTGGTTTCTCACCTTCCTTCAGCACGACTTCGATAACGTCATAACGCCAAACGGGCGACACCTTTAGTAATAAATTCAGCCACGCGTGTGCCCCCTTGACCATGTAGCGGCGTTTATTCATATCGACTGCATCTAAGGGACGCGAATGCTTACTGGCGTAGGTTCTCGTCTTCACCTCAATGAAGCAGAGCACATTCCTATCTCTAGCGATGATATCGATCTCCCCGCCCTTTGGCCCTCGGTAATTACGGTATAGCACCTTTCCCCCTTCCGCGCCGATATAATGCGCTGCGATTTTCTCGCCTCGTGCCCCAATCGCAGTGTGCGTTATTTTCTCCCCCTTCTCTGTTAAGGATACCTCCTGATTAAGCAGAGGTGAGTAGTTTTTGAGTAAAAAGGAAATCACAAGTATTCGGCTATTCTAGCGAGGTGGGTGAGCTTTAATAAATGCGACCACTTCATCCACCTCATCTACACAGGTCATCACCTCTCCATAGTCGCGTCCAGCAGCGAGGTTTTCTATGCATGGCCAGAGCATGGTATCTTCCGTGTAGCGCTTCTTCCCGAAAAACACCATAGGGCTTATCTGGTCAAACGTGACGTAATGGTTTTGCGTCGCATCCATAAAGATCTCCTGTGTGGTGCCTGCACTTCCTGGAGCAAAAATTACCCCGTGTAATGCGATAGCCAGCAACCCGTCTTCGCGAATACTGTTAGAAAAATATTTGGCTATATGTGGAGAAAACAGATTCGATGGCTCATGTCCGTAGAACCAGGTTGGCACGGCTAAGCTAGAGGCTCCGTTCGGGTATTTCTTTAGCACTTTCTGTGCAGCAGAGATGTATCCATCGTCTGTGTAAACAGGAGCTTTAGATAATATGGCGAGCACTTCCTCAACCTCCTCATCACTCACACCTGCCAGCCATGCACCCAAGTTCGCCGCCTCCATGATGCCTGGGCCGCCCCCTGAAGCGATGAAGTATCCAGCCTCTGT
>JALZVA010000236.1 GCA_023301335.1 Akkermansiaceae bacterium | reverse complement strand
GCTTAGAGTGAGTTCTCGTAGTGCTCTAACGCCATACGGATACCCTTTGCCTTTTGTAGAGTTTCCTCGTATTCAGCCTTTGGGTCAGAGTCCGCCACGATGCCAGCTCCGACATTGTAGCGCAGTTTTCCATGCTCTCTACTGAGAGTGCGGATGGCAATGTTAAGCTGGCTTTTCTGATTAAAGCCAAAGTAGCCAATAGCCCCCGTGTAAAGCCCCCGAGGCACAGTCTCTAGCTCCTCGATAATTTCCATTGCTCGGATCTTCGGAGCTCCAGTGATCGACCCACCTGGGTAGCATGCCTGAACGGCATCCACATGAGAGTAACGCTCACGTAAGTTTCCCTTGATGCGAGAGACCAGATGGAAGACATGCTCTAATTGTTCTAATTGAGTTAGCTCAGGCACCTCGACCGAGCCATAGGTGCAGACCTTTCCTACATCATTGCGTAAGAGGTCGGTGATCATGATTAACTCGGCATTTTCCTTTTCAGAGGCCATGAGGGCTTCGGCAGAGGCCTTGTCCTTGTCTGGGTCCGTGTAACGAGGCCGTGTGCCCTTGATCGGGCGAGTCTCCACAGTGCGACCATCTATTTTTAAAAAAGTCTCAGGGGAGGAAGAGAGGATCTCTCTGCCATTGAGGCGCATGTAACTTGCCATAGGTGCAGGAGAAGACGTGCGGAGAGATTTATAGAGAGGGAAGAGGTGAGAGCCGCTAATCTCTGCCTCAAAGCGCTGAGTAAGATTGACCTGATAGATATCTCCCGCTGCGATATATTCTTGGATCTTCTCCACCTTATTCAGGTAGTCCTGCTCACTAAAATTAGAGAGGAAAGGGGAAAGCGTCGGAGCCTTTTGCTGTTCGGCAGCTTGCAGCTCCTCAGCAAGGCTTCCATTACTCCACCATTGCTGAGTAGTATGGTCAAACACCAGTAGAGAGCTATAAAGTCCAAAGGTGAAAGCACCATCGTAATCAATCCACCCCAGAGCCCCACCATTGGGCAGAGGAGATGGTGAGCCTTCAGTTTGAGCCAGCACGTCTTTTAGCTCAGAAGCCTCTGAAATATTCCCTGTGAGGATTCGGTCAGCCTTGGCTGCCACTAAAGAAATAGTCCGATGGTAATTTTTTGGAAAATTTCCAGAAGAGTCAATAAAGCACAAATCTTCCATATGTCCCAGCTGCTCTGCAACTTGCTGAGGAGTCAGAGCAAGTGAGATTTCTTTAAGAGCACGGGGCGGAACCAGCATGAGGATAGATAGAAAGAGAGAGGGGAGAAATCAAGTGGCAATACCATTTGGTGTTTCAAAAAGCACCTCATTATTTATCCTTCAAGGGTGTGGACTCGAATAATTCATTGTTTGGAAACTCGCACATTTCAGATTCAGTAAAGCCAAGGCCGCTTCTTGGGTAAAAGAAGCAACTATCTAATTCTATACCCTCTGGCTCTAACCAATATATAAATTGACTCTCATTCACAGTTCTGTGCTGATAGCCGTCCTTTAGGATGAAGTGTGTTCCTGCCGCCACTTCAATACCGTTATTCATGGCTTTCTGCAAAAAATCTTGTGCATCTTCACTTTGTGGGAGGAATGAGTCCGGAAGAATAGAGCTATAGTAAAAATCCATCCCCTCTGGAAGAGGGAGCAGAGCTTCCATGTCAGGCTTTAAAAACTCTCTCTCTCGCTTAATAATGAAAAATGATTGCCTGCTGACAATTTTTCGACCTTTCGCGTCAGCACTTAAAATAGCCTTTGGAAAACCGTGCCCATATCTCTTCATAAGATAGGAGACAATGAGAAAGAGAATGAATGGCAGTGAAATTACACCGATCAGAACCATGAAGAGATATACCACTAAGTTAATTTTTAGAGATAAAGCAGGAGGGATTCAAGTAGATATTTGAGATGGTCAAGTGGTTTTGTATGCAGGCTCTCTGGTCGTTATTCAGAGATGGTCTGGGATACGAATTTTTTCAAGCTTCGAGATAATGAGCAATATCAGTAATACAAAGAAGAGTGAAGGAAATGAGTTGTAAACCTCTTGTTAGAAATAGGTGTCACTCTACATCGTTCTCTCCACCGAAGAGGAGTCCAGAACTCGTATAAGTCGTTCCGTAATTAGTGGCTAAGGAAACCACTTGGTTCAGTGCATCAATAAATTGACCATCAGTTAATTCCTTCAGAGGGTGAATAAAGGCGCTCCAAAGGTAATCTTTAGAGATTGCATAACGAGCGTCCAGTGCACGATCAAAATTAGCGGCCATACAGGTCCGTAGAGTTTTACTACTCAGCTTCTTTTCCGGTGTAATGGGACTGATGATTCTTAGCCGATTGTGATTCTCATCGGTAATCACCAGTACGAAAAATTCTTGGTATACGAATTCCCAATATCCTATTATATCTTCTTTTATCTCATCTGCATATTCGCGGATAATAGAGTCTATACTACGGCTGTTCATTTTTATTTTAATACGAAGTGATATTATGATTGATGGTTTGTGACGGAGTAAAAGTAAAGGTGTGTCTAATTTACACTTGCTTCAATACTATAAAATTGAGGTTCATCCTTTTTCCCTTGGACACTAATGTAATAAATACCAGGAGCAAGATCTGTGGTGAGATCTTCCACCTCCCCAGCAGTGCCTTTATTGATAGTTAATTTTCTTCCACCTTTTTTGGAAAGTGTGAACTGTAGGTCGTTGAGCTTAGAGGCATTGATTTGTTGTTCTTTCCGGCTGATATTCTCTGCGATGAAATTGTATTCTGGGCCTCTTGGAGTGAGGGTGATTGTAGCAGAGACTTTTTCTTTTACAGTGAATGTGTAGACGTCTGTGTCTGATTTTCCATCAATGGAAACAAAGTCAATTTCTTCAGCCTTTACCACTAAACCTTTAGCGTCTAGCCCTATTCCTAAAGGAGTTTCGGAAGTAAGCTCTCCTAGTTTAGTAGCTTTCTGAATACTATCATTCCCCCCATTTTTTTCATACTTGTCACCGTAGCGTAAATGCAGTGCTAAAAGGTCATCAAATTGTGGGCCTTGGGCAGTGCCTAAGCCAAAATTATCCACCGCACTTAGTTTTGGGTTCTGATTAATAAGCATATGCCCAATTCCTAAGTTATGCATATTTTCATGAGCCATCAAGTAGTGTAAATTATGTTTATTACTAAAGAGAGGGTGTGCAGTATTGAATACAATGTTAGGCGCGAATCCGCGAGACCCAGGGTAGCCACTATAAGCGCGAACTCCCTTGGCGGTATCTAAGGTGAGTCCCCCGATTCTTAGGTCGGCTTTTTTATTTTTAATCCCTAGGGAACTTTTGAAAACGAACTTAGAACCATCATCGTAGGGGACATATTCATAGGTGACTCCTGTTTTAGATTCAAATTCACTAAGTGATTTTTGTAGGATTTTAAACCACGGGCGCCCGCTGTAATCGCTATTTTCTTCAGCTCCTTCTACATTGTAGGCTTTATCAATTGAAGCCACAAAGTTACTTTTCAGTTTCACACCAGAAGGCGTAAAGCTGTTGGGCATAGAAGTTCCATCAGGAACAATTCCCCAGGTAATTGTGATAGGATCACCTTTAGCGCTTTCGGAATCATGCACCGTTTTCTCTACGCGCATATCAGCATCATCATGTGCTTGAGCTAGGTTCGGAAAGAGTAAAGTTAGAGTAATACACCCTTTGGTAAATGCTGTCATTGTCAATACTTTCATAGGAGATGAATAATACATGTTAGTTAATTTTTATAGAGCACTAAAACACCTTGAGGAACACTTGGCAACTATTGAAAAAAGATGGTCGAGGATGAAGTAAGAGCTGCCACCGGAGTTTTTTTAAAAAGAAATTGGTATTTTCTGGAACCACTTACATAATGAATCATATGACCTTATCTGATTTTTTAGAAAAATTAAATGAATCCTCTGAGACTGTTTGTTTCACTGACACAATAGCGGTGATTGAAACTAATTATTGCTTCTCCGAGACAACATTCAAAAACGGAGAGACAGAGAATCAAGCAGGAACAAACTCAGGTTCTTGTAAGCTCTTCGCATTTGCAAAAATGAATCATTTGAGCGAAGAAAAAACCTTAGCTTGCTTTGGCGATTATTACAGAAAAGACGTTCTCAAAAATCCAGAGGGAGAAGATCATGCAAATATTCGAAACTTTATGAAGTCTGGTTGGGGAGGAATCACATTTGAAGGGGAAGCTCTCAAGGCAAAGTAAGAGGAATTTGTAAGAGCACGTATAAATTGCCTTGATAGAGAAATTCTTTTTACATTCCAGTTAACATGTATTAACTCACGGCTATGGAAGATCAGGCAAAGTTCACAAAGCGTAAATTTCTCATAGGCCTGGGGTCTAGTATAGGGTCACTAGGTGGCTTATCATTGCTGCACAGTTGTGCAGAGTTAGCACAGCTTAACGAGCTCGGAAGCTTAGGTCTTGGTAATGGATTATCCCCTACATTGCTGATCAAACCACAAAGCATTGCTAGTAAGCTAACACCAAACTTTCCTTATCAGCAGAGCTATAAGGGAATCGCTGAGATCAACTTTGCCGACCCGGTTGTTAGTATGGTGCCTGATGTAGAAAAAGTCCGAGTAGGATTGACGACTTCAGCGGGAATAACAGGAAGCAATAAACAAATCGGAGGGCGTTGTCAGCTTGCTTGTAAACTTCGCTATGACCCAGATACAAAAGGCATCTACCTTAAAGATGCAACACTCGAAGACTTTAATTTAAATGGCGTCAATAGCCAGTTGACCTCAGGCTTCACTTCGATCGCGAACACATTAGGCAATAATATTCTAGAGCGTTATCCTGTGTACTCCTTAGCAAATCGCCCCGGAGCAGGCTTGCTAAAAACCATGGATGTCACGAGTGAAGGCATCAAAGTAGGATTCGGCTTGATCTAGGTCTAAGTAAATCAAACGGAAAAATAGCTTATACAGAGCTGTTAGATGCCATCTAAGTAACCCGTCTGATTAGGTGGGGCAGGGGCTCCTATTTTTGCATAAGCAGAGGGCATGGCAATACGTCCACGTGGCGTTCTTTTTAGGAAACCTTGCATTATGAGAAAGGGCTCGTGTACCTCTTCTAGTGTCGATGCATCTTCCCCCACAGCAACGGCAAGAGTAGAGAGTCCCACAGGACCACCATTAAATTTATAGATAGCCGCCTCAAGGATACGCACGTCCATTTCATCTAGACCGTCATTATCGATCTCGATCATCGCTAAGGCCTTTTCTGAGATCTCTTTATTGATCACCCCATTGGCTTTGACTTGGGCGTAGTCGCGTACCCATCTAAGTAAATTATTAGCAATCCTTGGTGTCCCACGAGAGCGTGAGGCGATTTCAAATGCCCCTTCTTTTTCGATCTCTATGTCTAAAAGCCCAGCCGATCTTTCTATAATCTGGCTGAGGTCGCTAGCATCGTAATAATCTAATCGGTTGGTGAGCCCAAATCTGGATCTAAGAGGGGCGGTGAGCATCCCTGAGCGGGTCGTGGCACCCACCAGAGTAAACTTGGGCAGGTTCAGCTGGATCGAACGTGCTGACGGCCCAGAGTCGATGATGATATCGAGTCGGTAGTCCTCCATCGCTGGATATAAATACTCCTCTACGGCCGGATGAAGGCGGTGAATTTCATCGATAAAGAGAATATCCCCGCGCTGAATGTTGGTCAGCACCCCTGCGAGGTCTCCTGCTTTTTCTATCTGAGGCCCAGAGGTGGTGTGGAGTGTGGTGCCTGTAGCATTGGCGATAATGTTGGCGAGCGTGGTCTTCCCTAAGCCTGGAGGCCCAGAGAGTAGGATATGCTCGAGCACGTCATCACGGTGCTGGGATGCCTCGACCATGAGCATGAGTCGTTCCGTGACTTTTTCCTGACCCTGAAATTCGGAAAATACAGGGGGGCGTAAAGACTGATCGTTTGCTTCGTCGGGAACGCCTTTGCTTTGCTGAAATGAATCATCCATTTTGAAAAACGCTACCGTCTAAGTGGGGAATCGTAAATGTAAATCGAGAATACAGATGGATGAGCGTATTTATTTAATTTTTTGTAGCAATTTTTTCGATGCTGCTTACCTTTTATTAAAGATGAAGTGCGAGTTTTGTGACAGAGATGCGACCGTGCATTTAAAACAAGTGATAAAGGATGAATCTCTTGAGATGCATCTCTGTGAAGAATGTGCGGAAGAGCGTGGTATCACCGATCCCGCAGGTTTTTCCCTACAAAATCTTTTTGGAGGAGAAGATGAAAAAATGAGCTTACCTGAGTTAAAAACGCTACCTAGTTGTGCTGATTGTGGATTCAGCTTTGAGGATCTTAAAAAAGTAGGCCGATTGGGTTGCTCAAAGTGTTACACCGTATTTAGTGCTGAGATATTAGGCATGCTCTCAACCATGCACCGTGGCGTGACGCACACAGGCAAAAAGCCTGAAGGAAT
>JALZVA010000235.1 GCA_023301335.1 Akkermansiaceae bacterium | reverse complement strand
GTCCCTATTGCCAATCCTTTGCCTAGCGCCCCAGCACAACTCAACACCGCTGGCGTCCCTATTGCTAATCCTTTGCCTAGTGTTCCTACGCTACTCAACACCGCTGGCGTCCCTATTGCTAACCCTTTGCCTAGTGTTCCTGCGCTACTCAACACCGCTGGATTCCCTATTGCCAACCCTTTGCCTAGTGCTCCCGCACAACTCAATACCGCTGGCGTCCCTATTAGCAACCCCTTACCAAGTGCTCCAGCGCTACTCAATACTGCAGGCGTCCCTATTAATAATCCTTTACCTAGCACTCCAGCACAACTCAATACTACAGGCGCCCCAGTTGCTAATTCTCCGATAAAACTCAATACTGCAGGTGTTCCACTCCCGAACACTCCTCCTTACGCTGGCAGTTCCAAACCTAAACTCAACACCTCTGGGTTCCCGATCGCTCATCCCGCTCCGTCTTCAGCTCAAAATGAACCGAAGCCGTTGGCCAAAGTCCCTCTCAAACTCAGTGACCCAAATCCTGATGCTTCACGCCCCAATCCAAAAAATAACGTGAAAATACCAGATAGTGTTATCCCTGACGCTCTAAGGGTGGATAGAAAGCCTACAAATCTTCAAGAATTACTTGAGGCTCCACCCTCTGATCCTAAACTTCCAAGAGATCAGCATAATCCTGACGCTCCTACAATAGATACAGAGCCGATTCAGCAACATTCGCAGCCTCTAAGACGTCAAAAGATCGATCCTAAATTTAATACAGATTAAGCTAAAAGGAATTACAGTAAATTTTCACCCACTCTCCATGGGCACTTAAAGCTGTTCGGTTTTTACTTGTATTCCCTTGATTCTCCCCTAAATGGCTTGCATGTCATTTACCGAGCTCGGACTTACAGATTCCATACAAAAAGCTATTGCGGAGTCTGGATACACCAAACCTACTCCCATTCAATCTCAAGCTATCCCGCTTGCCCTAGAAGGTAAAGATGTGATTGGAGCCTCTCAGACGGGGACAGGAAAGACCGCAGCCTTTGCACTACCCTCGCTTTCTAGAATTAAGCCTCTAGGAAAACCTCAAATTCTCGTCCTAGAACCTACTCGTGAACTCGCTGACCAAGTTGCCGAACAGTTTAGACACTATGGTAAGCACACTGGCTGTAAAGTAGCCCTCCTCTATGGAGGTGTTGGTTACGGCACACAAAACGAAGAATTAGCAAGCGCCGACATTGTCGTTGCCACTCCTGGCCGACTCATCGACCACTACTATAAAGCGACGATGCGCTTCAAAGATATTAAAACACTTATCTTAGATGAAGTCGACCGTATGTTAGATATGGGCTTCCTCCCAACTGTTAAGAAGATCGTCAAGATCTGCCCTTGGGATGACCGTCAAACTTTGTTCTTCTCAGCTACCATGCCTCCTGCGATCGCTAGTTTCGCAGAATGGTGCCTAACAGACCCACACACTATCGAGATTGCACGTAGAGAAGTAGCAAAAACAGTTTCTCATTCATTCTACCCAGCCTCTATCGACCAGCGAGATGAGATTCTAGTAGAATTACTCAGACGCAGTGAATTCCAGTCCGTCATGATCTTCACTCGCACACGTAAGGAAGCAGACACAGTTTGCTCAGCCCTGAATAAAGAAGAAGGATTTAAAGTTGCAGCCATGCACTCTGACATCAAGCAGCGTGACCGTATGGCAGCCTTATCAGGCTTCAAAGAGGGCACTTTTAATATCCTCGTTGCCACTGATGTGGCAGCTAGAGGAATTGACGTTTCAGGAGTTTCCCACGTGATCAATTACCGCGTTCCTGAGAACCCAGAGGACTACGTGCACAGGATCGGGAGAACGGGAAGAGCGGAGACTGAGGGAGACGCGTTCACGATCCTCACCGCAGATGAAATCGAGTTTGCCGATTCGGTTGAACGCTTCATTAAACAAAAAATTGTCCGTAGAAAGCTCGATAATTTTGACTACGTTTACACAGCCTTGTTAGATGACCAGCCAGCTAAGCCTGTTAGAAAAAAGCGCCCACCAGCACCGAAACGTCGCCGCAGGTAAACGCCCCCCTCTTTTGCTTACCTCGTATGGCTACACCTCAAGCCATACGCTTTTTAAAAATGGAATATCTCTGTATTCTTCAGGCATGGAATATACTGTAGCCTGATGCTTTCTTGAGCAGCCTTCTCTTACCATTCTCAGGAATGCCGCATCATTCAACTTTCTACAATTTGTAGTTGCCAGTATCCACCCTCCTGGAGCTAGGCATTTCGATGCCATCTCTACAAGGCATGCATAGTCTTTTTCCACTCTGAAGACCTTCCCTTTTTGATCACGAGAAAACGTCGGTGGATCGAGAATGATTCCGTCAAACTTCCTCTCTTTCTTAGCAAACCTCTCTAGCCAATGAAAGGTGTCTCCCTTACACCAAAAATGAGATTCTGGATCTTGTCCATTGAGTTGGAAGTTTCTTTTTCCCCAGTCAAGATATGGCTGTGAAAGATCCAATGTGGTTGTCGAGGCTCCACCTAGTGATGCACACACAGAAAAGGCCCCCGTGTAAGCAAAGGTATTGAGGACCGTATCCCCAGCCTGCACTCTTTCCAGCACTCGTTTTCTATTCTCTCTCTGGTCCAGAAAGATTCCCTGGGAGTATCCAGCCTGATAATTAATCTCATACTTCACACCAGATTCTACTGCTATAAATGGGGTATCCTGTGGTTTACCAGAGAGTAAGATAGGGCTTTCCTTTTGGCTCTGTGAAAGACGCTTCCAGTATACAGAATGCTTCTGTTTTTTAAGCTCCGCTAATAACTGAGGCTCTATCCGTTCCCCTTGAGTAGCTACCACCCAGCTCCCAGCATAGGCATCTATACTCACTCCCCTGCATCCATCTCCCAAGCCGTCAAAAACACGCACTGCGTCATTCTCAGTATTCAGCAGGTGCTTACGTTTTTCTAAAGCTTTTAATAAAAAATCCACTCTGTGTATTGGTTCATTTAAGGCATTGCCATCTCATACTTTCCCTCTATTATCCAGCGTCAAATGCAAGATCTATCCCTAACTCTCACAACCGCCGTTGAAGCAGGCCAACTTCTCGATAGCTCAAAAGAAAATATCCTGCAGTTTCTCGCTACAAGCTCTGAACCCGTGGCAGAAGCCGCTATTAATGAACTCATCGAGACTGGCAACTGGGCGGAGCTCAATGACCGCTTCTTCAAGACTCTTGCATTCGGCACTGGAGGACTCCGTGGCAGAACTATTGGAAAAACCGTAACCTCAGTTGAGCTGGGAAAAGGTGGCCCTCTAGATCGCCCCGAGTATCCCTGCGTAGGCTCTGCCACCATGAACTTCACCAATGTCGGTCGAGCTATTCGTGGGATGATTCAATATCTCAAAGCTCTCTACCCTGATAAAAAACCTTCTTTTGCCTTTGCTCATGACACCCGCCACTTCGCAAGAGATTTCGCTGAATATTGTGCTAAAATTTGTAATGACCTAGGCTGTGACGCTTACCTGTTCGACGGCCCACGTGCCACACCTCAACTTTCCTACCTTATCCGCGAGCTCAACCTTGACGCGGGCGTCGTGCTTACTGCATCCCATAATCCCTCACATGACAATGGGTTTAAAGCTTACTTCAATGATGGTTCCCAACTCGTCGAACCACATGCCACAGGCGTGATTGAAGAATTTAATAACATCACTTCGGACAGCTATGACCCTGTCCCAGAAGCAGATCGCGGCTCACTCTTCACAGAGGGAGCTGACGCAGATAGACGCTACATGGATAGACTAAAGACTATCTTACTTCAACCCGAACTCCTAGAAGGGGCTAACACCAAAATCGTCTTCACCAATCTCCACGGCACAGGTGGTCACATTGCCGTCCCAATGCTAAAAGAACTAGGCTTTGATGTCCTCACCGTGGCCGAGCAAGATGGCGCGGATGGACGCTTCCCCACCGTGGCTTCTCCAAATCCTGAGAACGGAGCCGCTCTCCAAATGGCTATCGATCTAGCCAATAGTGAAGGAGCAGAAATCGTGATCGGAACGGATCCTGATTGTGACAGAATGGGAATTGCCGTGCGCAATAATAAGGGTGAAATGGATCTCCTAACAGGTAATCAAACAGGCTCCCTCATCGCTTGGTATAGAACCAAAACTTTCTTCGAAAAAGGCATTCTTAATGACTCTAACAGAGGTAGAGCAGCTATTCTTAAAACCTTCGTTACCTCCGAGCTTCAAGCCGCCATTGCAGAGGACTTTGGCGTAAACATCATTGACACCCTCACCGGCTTCAAATGGATCGCAGCCAAACTAGCTAAGTATGAGGCGGCTATCCCAGAGGACAAAAAAGGAAACTACCGCGAGCTCTCAGTCGATGATGCACGTAAACTCTGCCTAGAGTATTCCCGCTTCCTTATTTCCTCTAGTGAAGAGTCCTATGGATACTTAGGCGCCGATTGGATTCGTGATAAAGACGGCAATGGTGCCACAGTCATGTTAGCTGAAGTCGCCGCTTATGCGCGTAGTCAAGGAGTGACTATCAAACAGCTGTTAGATGACCTCTACCAAGACTACGGATACCACCTCGAAGTGAATAAATCTATCGTCATGGAAGGGGCGGAAGGCGCAGCTCAAATCCAGTCACTCAATAGCTCCTATGCCACCCAACCACCTGCTGACTTTGGTGGCGTAAAAGTGACAGAAGTAAAAGACTTCGCCTCTCAAGATGTCTTCGACAACGAGGGTGACGCTATCCCTAAGCAGGCAATGATCATTATGACTTTGGAGAACGGCACCCGTGTCGCCGTCCGAGCATCGGGCACAGAGCCTAAGATTAAGTACTACCTGTTTGGTAAAGACGAGCCAGCGCCGTCGGATTTAGATGCTTCAAAAGCACATGTGGATCAACTCCTAAGTGACCTATGGACTGCCATCGAAGCGGATGCTCAGCAGCGCATGGCAGGCTAAATACTTATGATCGTTGATCTTAAATCATTTTCTCTGAAGAGGTTCACTCTCTCTACCCTACTCGTCCTGCTAAGTGCTTTTCTGCTGAGCTTCTGCTTTCCAGGTATGGGTGATGTGGGTGGCTTGATTTTCATCTGGGCATTCCCCTTTCTCTTTGCCCTTTTTTCTCTCTCTGAGAAGCACACTTTCTGGAAAGGGCTTGGGCTTGGTTACCTTTGTGGGCTTGGGTTTTGGCTGCTCAATCTAAAGTGGTTACTCCGCATGGCGGATCTGGATTTTGTTCCACTTGGTGGTGCTATTTTTGCTTGGTTACTTCTCCCTGCTTACCTAGCCCTCTACTTTGGTATCTTTGGTGCACTGGTAGCTAAATGGGGAAACCCCTGGAAAGCCACACAACCAAAGTTATTTAAAACTCGTATTGATGAAAAAATAGCAGCGAAGCAGCAGCAACAGAAAAACAGCTCTAACAAATTACTTGAAAGCTTTAAGGAATCCACCACTAGTTTGCGCTTTGCCTTCATGCATGCCTCTCTCTGGACGCTCCTAGAGTGGGTGCGTAGTATTCTATTCACTGGGTTTTCATGGAATGGTTTAGGCGTTGCCTTCTACGATATTCCCGTGCTGGCACAGTCAGCGGAACTGGTAGGAGTGATCGGTTTATCGTTTGCCCCGATGTTTGTTACCTCTGTCGTCTTTCAAGTGCTCTGTCGCATGGTTAAAGAGGTCCGTGTCGGGAGAATGAAACCTCACTTTGATCTCATCGTAGCAGGGCTCCTCATCGCAGCCATGTTTGGCTTTGGCATCTCGCGCCTTTTCTCGCTCACCTCTGCTGAAACAAAAGATGTGGGCTTTCTTCTCATTCAGCAGAATTTATCTCTTGATCAAAAGCATGCCGCTTCCTCTCACATTGGGAATATGTCTGACTACACACAAGCCTCTCTCGAAGGTCTAGAAAACGTGCATGATGCAAATAAAGCAACATTTACAGCCTTTCAAAACAACCCTGAGTCTGAGGGAGAGGTCGCTCTCGATCGAATAGACTTCATCGTCTGGCCAGAATCGACCCTGCTACGTGGCGTCTCTATCAATCAAGAAACCAACGTCCCTTACTTCACAGAAGTAGAAAGCAACGCCCTAACAGAAATTATCTCTCAAGGATCTCATGGCCTTATTACAGGGGCAAATGAATACCACTTTGCCAACGAGGTAGAGCTCTTTAGCAACCCTCCCTCAAGTTCCTACAACTCGATTGGTCTCTTCCGTGGAATCCCAGGAGAGTCTATGCTCGAAAGTATATATAGAAAGAACCACTTAGTGATCTTCGGTGAATACATCCCCTACCGAGACACGTTCCCACTTTTAGAAAAAATCGTGGGCGCATCCCATGGTTCCGCACTCGGCCCAAACTACTCTCCAGGAGGTGATACAGAACCGATGAAAACATTGCATGATAACGAGGAGCTCCACTTAATTGGAGCGGTCTGCTTCGAAGATACCGTTGGACGACTCACTCGACAATCCGTTAGGGATGCTGATCAAGTGATCGTGAATGTGACTAACGATGGATGGTTTGGAAACTGTGAGGAGCCTAAGCAGCACTACGCGAATGCACTTTTTAGAACGATCGAACTCAGAAGACCAATGGTGCGATCAGCCAATACTGGCATTTCCTGTATCATCAATGTCAAAGGTAGCATGGAAAATGAAGACGGTTCACTTAACGCAATAGTCAACGAACAAGGCGAGTATTTCACCAAAGGTAGCCTCCATGCCTATGCTCACATCCTCAAATCCGCGCCGATTACCCTCTACGCCTTGGCGGGCGATTGGTTTGCTGCGGCATGCGCTGTCATCTACCTCTTCACCTTGGTTTCCTCGCTTAAACAAAGAGCGGCTTGACCCCACTCTTCGATCATGGCACATCTAATGCATGAGAGTATCTCATTTCGACCAAGCTGTAGAACAAATCTACTCCCGTAATCAACGCATTGCAAAGGAAGCCTATTACCTCCTCCGTGACACTCTAGACTACACTAGCGACAAGGCGAAAGAAGAAGGTGCAGAAACCAATCACGTCTCCGCTAGTGAACTACTCGAAGG
>JALZVA010000234.1 GCA_023301335.1 Akkermansiaceae bacterium | reverse complement strand
ATAGTTGTGGGAAAGAGCCTGGGAAAAGGTGGAGCAGATAAATTATTTTACATTCCTATTAGCCTATCGAAGAGACTGCCTTCAGAGTATGGATACGCGTATGAAGACGTAAGCATACTCTCCTTAGACGGAACGGAACTGCACGCATGGGTGATCCCAAGTAAGGAAGAGAAGGCTAAAGGGGTGGTTGTTTTTTCTCACGGGAATACCGGCAGTGTACATAGCCATTTTGGTTTCATCGCTTGGTTGGCAAAGGCTGGTTACCACGTGGTGATGACAGATTACCGGGGATACGGCAGCTCTAAGGGGTCTCCGGAACGGAAGGGAATGATTGAGGATATTGTAGCTGCGCTGCACTATGCGAGAGATAAAAAAGAGTGGGAAGAGTTACCTATCATTTCTTTTGGCCACAGTTTAGGAGCTGCGAAAAGTGTGGTGGCATTAGATTTATTAGGGAATGAAGAGCGCATAAAAGCGGCGATTTTTTGGGCGGGTTTTAGCTCATATAAAAAAATCGCAAAACACATGGTTGGGCAAACGGCAGTAGACATTGTGAGTGACGTGTTCTCTCCTGTGGATCATGTAGCCAAGGTGAAGGATATCCCACTGCTTTTTTTACACGGGAAGCGTGACGGAGTTATTCCATTTCAACACTCTCAGGAAATGTTTAAGAAGGCAAAGGGAGAGAAAAAAATTATTTTAAGCGAAACAGGGGGTCACAATAACACCTTGTGGTTAGATGAGAAGAAGATGCAGAAGCAGATACTCACGTGGTTGGATAGCCTATAGCTTCTACCTCCCAGATAAAGTTTTATGGGAATGTGATAGATTGTTCCCTCACCTGTTTACCATCTGTATCGATGAGTTGAATAGATACACTTCGCGTTTCCCAGTTGATACTGAGATGGCCAAAGTTTCGCTTATTGAATGCCTTACCTACTAGCCAAGGATTTTTGTCTCCCCAGCCACCGCCCGCATTAGAGAGCCCACTAGAGGTCACCTCCCAGAGGTCTTGTTTGTTTTCTAGAGGCTTTTTGGAAAATTCGGAAAAATGCCGATCACCACTAATGATGAGGGTGTTAGAAATCGAATTTTTGTCCTGTAGTAGCTTAAGTAACTTGTCCCGTTCGTCTGGCATATTAGCCCATTTTTCATATCTGTGTCCAGAGTTGAGCACCTGGATCGAGGAGACGATCAGACGTAGATCGGCGGGTTTGGTGAGCTCACTCTCTAACCACTTCCACTGTTGCTCACCTAAGAGGGTGGCGTCTTTTCCTGTCGAGGGAAGATAGACTTTACCCTCTTTCTTTAGAGGTGAACGGAAATAGCGAGTGTCTAGTAGAATGATTTGGAGGCGCTTCCCTTTGGAGCCGTAGGTGAAGGATTGGTAAACACCTTCTCTGGATCTAACGGGCGCATCCGCTGGGATGTCAAAGGCATCGAGCATGATATCCCTGGACTGCTTGCGAATAGGGTTCTCTCTCCCTTCGTCATTAATGCCGAAATCGTGATCATCCCAGGTAGCGATGACGTTCGTCTGCTGCTTTAGTGCTTTATACTCGGGGAGTTGATTAAGCTTTTGGTAATCTGCTTTGAGCTTTTTTGGATCATGTGTATCTGCATAGATATTATCTCCAGTGAAGATAAAAAGCTGAGGTTGTTGCTTAGCGATTTGCTCCCAGATTTGCGCATTTTTCCCAGTACGATGACATGAACCAAAGGAAATTCTCTCAACCGTTTTCTCGGAAGGTATAGAAAACCCTTTATCGCCAGCAGTCAGATTGGCAGTGAAAAGGAGGGCGAGGCTAGCAGCTAAGATTTTCATAGATACAAGTTGCCGAATACTGACGCAGATGTCAAATAGATGAAAAAGAAGCTCTGCAGAGCTTTGCATTTACCTTCAGCCTTCATGGTATAAGCTTGCCAACACGAGCCTTGCAAATGTAGAAAACTAGAGAATAGTAAAGGGCAGCTGAGTGAGATGAAGTAAGCTAATGCGGCTACCCTACGTTTTAGATATAAGAAAAACCCAAGTGATGATTAAAAAAGTAGAAACCCTGTTGAAGCATAGACCACTGATGTTTGTAGTGGTATTGCTCAGTTCTCTAGTACTTCTTTTATCGCCCATTCTATTAGGAGAGGTCGGGACGACTAAAGATGGTGCGATCTTAGGATTTTTAAAGGAAAATGCGTGGTCTGATTTTTTGGGTGTGTTTCATCCTTTGGTGCTACACCTTCCCATTGGAGCATTGATACTCATTTTTTCTATGGAATTGCTGGGTAAGATGTCGCCTAAATACCGTTTTGACATGACGATTCCCTTGTTGTTCAATGCTGGATCTTCAGTGCTCGCTGTGGTGTTAGGCTTATTGTGGTATTATGGAGGCGATGATTTTTCTTCGGCTAGTGAGTTGCTTGATAGTCACATGTGGAAAGGTCTGATTTATGCGGTGTGTGCACTTTGGCTTCCGCTGATCTACGCGGCTGGGAGAGGACGACTCCGAATTTTTTATTACCTAACACTTATTGGATCTGTGGTGATGATGACAGTGTCCGCACATGATGGAGGGGAATCTTTACATGGAGATATATTTACTAAAGCGCCGTGGAACCTGAAGGAAGATTCAGTGAGAGAGAGATCGGGTGATGGAGACGGAACGGAGGTGGTCGCGAGCGTCTATGATCCAGTGTTGTTTACAGAAATTGTGACCCCTATTTTAGAGGAAAAGTGTAACTCTTGTCACCATTCTGATCATAAGGTGAAGAGTGACTTAAAGTTTGATACCTACGCCGATATCCTCAAAGGGGGAAGGGAGCAGGATTACTATCCCTGCCTTGTTCCCGGAGATGTGGAAAATAGTTTTCTAGTCGGGTGTATTGAACTTCCTGATGATGATGACTTCCACATGCCTCCTATTAAAAAAGATCAGATTACAGCGGAGGAGTTGGTTTTACTCAAGTGGTGGGTTAGCGTTGGAGCACCTGAGGAAAAGAAATTGAGTGAGGTGGAAGTGCCTGCTGAGGTGCAGGCTATTCTGGATAAACAGAAGAAGTAAAACTCATCTGCCGAGTCTTAGAGATGGCTACTTAAAGACAAAGAGCTTGCGTGCCACGAAGTTGATTAAGACCGAACTTATAGCAAAAGAGATAGCAGCGATGAAGTTGGGATACCCCATGGCAGTCATCCCTTGTTTTCCAAGCTCTCCTCCAATAAAAGAAATTGCGGAGGTGAGCATGAAGAGAGAAAATTCTTTGGAAAATCCGTGCTTACCAGGGGTGAAAACAAAGGCACGATTCGTGTAATACGAAAAAAGGCTGGAAGGAATGAATGCAATACCGAGCACGAGTGACATTCTTAGCTGATAGGTGATGTTTTCTAGGAGCTCACGTTTGAGGTAATCTGGCCAGAGTGAATCGACACCTGCAAAAATACCTAGGAAAATACCTAAGCCGCAGAACCCAAACACCAAGTATTTGAAGAATTGTGACCAGAGTGGAGAGTCTTCTTTTTTCTTAAGGTCTGTAAGAATCTCAGAAGGAGAGAGGGGGATGTGGCCAAAGAAGGGGAACTTCACACTAGCGCCTTGGTAGGGAGATTTCATTAGTGTGATGTGGATCTGTTAGGTTGAGAGAGGCTGTCGAGTTCCTTAGAGGTCATGGCACGACTAGATGTTCTCGCGCGTAGAAGTTTTTTTAGCTCCGCGACTCTTTCCATGCTGACATAGGTTTCAGCCTTTTCGCCAAAGGAATTCTGGACATAGGTCATGAGGCTGGCGATGTCGTCCTCCTCCCATTCTGCTGTGATAGCGGGCATGACTCCGTTATAGCTTTTCGCGTTGACTTGGATTTCTCCTTGAAGGCCAAAGTGGATAATGTGAATGAGTTTTTCATCACTGAGGTAGCTGGTGGCACCTAGAGGAGGGATGATGTTAGATGATCCCTCGCCAGTGGCTCCATGGCAGGATGCGCAGGAGGAGCGGTAGAG
>JALZVA010000233.1 GCA_023301335.1 Akkermansiaceae bacterium | reverse complement strand
TTCTTTGCGGTGTCAGCACGCGCTTTTGAATGAATGGAAGAGTTTTGTAATTCTAATAAAAATGGGTTCCTTAACCATTGGGCTAAAGATTCAATGCATTTTGGCTACGTTGCTTAGTGTTATAAAAAATCTTGAATATGTAGTGAAAATAAAAGAATTTTTAGAGATCGGCATAATGTTAAAAAAGCATGGCAGGCTAAAGATATTCCAGAGTCTGAATGGCCAGCGTATGTTGGGAAATCGAATATATTCACTCCACGTGGTCTAGAGCAGCAAGCTGCAGTACCAACAAAACTGAAGAAATATAAAGTTGATTTTATTTTATCGAGCCAAATGTGGCGTTGCCGGAATACCGTCCTTCCTTATATGAAAGAAATCGGTGTAAAAGGTGAAGTCTG
Organism: Akkermansiaceae bacterium; assembly: GCA_023301335.1. Taxonomy (GTDB): domain Bacteria; phylum Verrucomicrobiota; class Verrucomicrobiia; order Verrucomicrobiales; family Akkermansiaceae; genus Rubritalea. Next base: position 13,916 of record JALZVA010000233.1, on the reverse strand, counting down.
GCCGGAGTTATGTGAGCAACCTACGAGTGTGCGAATCTTGGAGAAAGATTTACCAAAATCAGTTATGCCTGTCCTAGGTGCACCTGATAGATTCGCTGCTGCTGCACGCTTGATCATTCAAGGTGTGTTATATCGTATTCAGTCGTGTTTTTGGGGCGATAAGAGCATTCTCATTGCTGGCCAATGAAGCAGCGGAATGGCTGTATTGCGCATGCTGACACAAGAGCGGTTAAAGGATATAGGAGGGATTTTAAATACAGGAATCAGGATGGTCGAAGAGCAGAAAAATGGAGAATTCAAAATTAAGATATTTAATGATAAGCCATACATTTCTGAAGAAGCTAGAAAAGCTAAAGAAGCGAAGGAGGCTGCACTTTAGAAAAAGAACTAAGTATTCTTTCTTCCTCTTGTTTCTAACAGAAGTAAATTTTACCATTTAAAACAAAAATAGGGATCATTGAATGATCCCTATTTTATTGTATAGACCTCTGACCCTGATGAGCCTTGTCTATGCCTTTTTTGTAGATTTAAGCTAAGGCTGATTTTAGTTGTAGGTGAACCAGACTGTGGAGGTGGTATCAGTGTCACTCACAGCTCTTACCCAATAGGCACTGAAGGCTTCAGGGAACTCATGTGTTGCGCTTTCCCCAGCTTCTACGGTGAAGGTGTGATAGGGCACCCAGAGGCCAGTTCCATCGATGTCGACTTCGAGTGTGATCTTACTCGTGTTAGATGAGCTTATTTCCACGGATTTTTTATCGTAGGCCGTCATGAGGTAGGGGTCGGATGGGTTGCCTGCCTTTACTGCTGTATCTTTCCATGGGCCACCTTTTCCGCGTGGCTTACCGAGTGTCCAGAGGTCGTCGACGACGCCTACCCAGAGGGCGACTTTGCCATCGTCACTACGGAGAATGTGCTTTCCTTGGGTTTCCGTATCAAGACCACTGAAGAAGAGTAGACCGTTGTGGGAGCAGAAGTCGTGGACTTTCAGGTTATGAGTGGCGATCGGACGGACCTTGGCGACTCCTTGGGCATTACGGGCTGGAAGCTCATAGAAGGTGCCGTGGAGGTTAAAGAGGTCACGCTCAGTGGCTACCTCACGGCAGACACGCTCTGGGTTACCGTTGGTTGCTTGAGTTACATAGGCGTCATTTTTTGGGAAACGGTAGCGTTGGCCATTTTCTTCGAGAATGACGGATGCAGCATCTACTGTGTAGGAGTCTTTTGGCTGAGCCGTGTCTTTACGTAGTTTTTTAGCAGCTTTTGGGTCGGCTACTTTGGTGAACTGCATTTGTTGATTCATTTCGTAGTAGTCCCCATTTTCAAGAGCTACTCCTAGTTTGTTATAGGCGAGTGTTTGCATAAGCCCTTTGTTTACAGAAGGCTTATCAGTTGTCGCGATGCCGTTGAAGAGGACTGCGTTTTGTTCATCACGAGTATCATTATTACGGTATTGGAAGTGAGCGGTGACCCTATTAGCCGTTTTATCGGTCTTGAGGCGTATCCATGTGCCTTGTTCTTCGGCGGTGAAATAATGCTTACTTGTTCCTTTGGCTGCTACGCTGATCTGGCGTAGTTCTGTCCATTCTCCATTCCCGGCTAGATCGACTTCGAGGGTGAAGTTTACAGCTGAATCAGATGCGTGGTTGATAGTGAGCATACGGTGATCGTAGCCAGAGAAGAGGTAGGGGTCACTAGGGGTGTTTGCTGCTACCTTATCACGGAGCCATACGGAGCCACGTCCGATGATTGGGCCAAAGGTGTCTAGCTGCTCGGAGTCGACGAACCAGAGGTTGGAGTTAGACTGTTTGGCGGCTCCATGTTTTGCTTTAAAGGAGCGGATGTTGAGGAACTCTGATGCGGCAGAGTCATCACAACCAAAGACAATTTTATCATTCCACTTACAAAAATCCCCAATCACTTTGAGATAATTAGAACGCGGTGCGACGCCTGCTGAATTATTAGTAGAAAAAGTCGCAGGGAAACGCCAGAAGGTGCCGTGCATGGTGGCGAGGAAGTCTTTCTCACCGATCTCTCGGATACGTGGCCATTCTGTGTTCCATCCGTGGGCTCCGTCGTAGGAGTGGCTACCTTTTGGGATGCGGTAGAAACTCCATTTTTTATTTTCAAGGATTCCAAAGATCACGGAGCGAGCATCCCATCCCATTGTCCAGATTGGATCGGTTTCTGGGTTTTCACTACCGTAGATTCCACCTGGGCCGGTGAGTTCGGTGAATTGATTTTTACGAAGAAGTTGCCATGAGCCTTTACCGTCCCACTGAGCGAGTGCTCCAGAGGTGACGGTGGGTGTTTTTCTGGCGGCTTTAGAGTTCATGCCGTTATTAGAGTAAAATAGGAGTCCTTGACCGGAATAGAGTCCTTTTCCATGGTAGCCATAGAGGTCAGAGTTCACTCCTTTTCCTACAGCTTTATTGGCGGGGTGACCGTCCTTGATGTGTTCGGTGACGTTGAGAGTTTTTACATCCACCGAGTAGAGCCCTTCTTCCATGGTGGCGAAGTAAATTTTATTTGCTGGATCAGTGAGATGGCGTGCATTTCCCGTGAGTCGTCCTGGCATTTGTTTCCAATGAATGGTACGGACATTACTTTCTGCATCAATGGCGTATGGGCCGATGAATAGTTGGTTTGATTCGCGGTGAATCATACGGTTTGCAGGAGTTCCTCCAATGCTTTCGGGGCGGATGATAAGCTTTAAATCTGGGGTGATTTGATAGAGTTTATCGGTAGATCCTTTAGGCTGGTGTGGTGCGTAAGTGATTGCCCAGAGGTTTCCCGCCCATGGGACGAGAGCGCCTGTGCCACATTCGTTTTGCTCATTATATACCGTGAGGTGTGGATAGACCCCACTGTATTCCTGCTGAGCATTAGCTAGAGGAGTGCTTGAGGAGAGGAGCGCGAGAGCGAGTAGGTATTTTTTTATAGGTGAAACAATCATATGAATAGAGCTGCTATTAGAATGGAGTGTCATGAGAGCGACCAAGTAACACATGTATTTTAAAGTTTATTTAATGGATGCACTCTCAAATAGTATAATCCTTTATTCTGTCAGTGTTTTTCTAACTGGGTGATTCCTGGCTGCGAATGTCGCAACTTGTGATTGTCATTTGAGTGGGAACGGAGATAATGCGCATCCGCGGTGAAGCAAACCGCTATTAGATTATGAGTAAAAGTGATTTTGGACTGATTGGCCTTGCAGTTATGGGGCAGAACCTCGTTCTCAATGTTGAGAGCAGAGGCTTTAAGGTATCTGTGTATAACCGTACGACTTCTGTTATGGAGGAGTTTATCGGAGAGAATGAGGGGAAAAATTTGGTAGGATGCCCGAGCTTGGAAGAGTTCGTTGAGAGTCTTGCCTCACCTAGAAAGATCCAGATTATGGTGAAAGCTGGTGGCCCTGTGGATGCTGTGATTGAGTCTTTGATTCCACTTCTGGATGAAGGAGATATCATCATTGATGGAGGGAATACACTCTACACAGACACAGATCGTCGTGAGAAATACCTTGAAGAAAAAGGCTTACGTTTCATCGGTGCTGGTGTTTCCGGTGGCGAAGAAGGTGCGCTTAAGGGACCTTCTATCATGCCTGGTGGCCCAGAAAGCACATGGGAAGTGATGCAGCCTATCTTTGAAGCAATCTCTGCTAAGGTTGATGGGACTCCATGCGTAACCCATATTGGACGCGGAGGTGCAGGACACTTTGTGAAGATGGTGCATAATGGCATCGAATACGGTGACATGCAGTTAATCTGTGAGGCGTATAATATTTTCAAAGCAGCTGGCTTTAGTAATGAAGAGCAGGCTGATATTTTTGCAGAGTGGAATGCTGGAGACCTTGAGTCTTTCCTCATTGAAATCACCGCGAATATTTTCAAACAGAAAGATCCTGAAACGGGCAAGGATATCGTGGACGTGATCGTGGACAAAGCTGGACAGAAGGGAACTGGCCGCTGGACAGTGATGGAGTCTGTAGAGCAGGCAGTGCCATTCTCCACGATTGCAGGATCTGTTGAGGCGCGTATCATCTCCTCACTCCGTGATCAGCGTAAGGTTGCTTCCGGGATTCTTCAAGGACCAGATAACTGGAGCTTTGACCTCACTGGAATGAGTAAGGCGGACTTGGTTAAGAAAGTGAGAAATGCTCTCTATGCTTCAAAAATCGTTTCTTATGCTCAGGGCTTAGACCTGATTACTAAGGTTGGAAAAGATAAGGGATGGAAGCTCGATTTAGGTGCGATTGCACGTATCTGGCGCGGCGGGTGTATTATCCGTGCGAAGTTCTTGAACCACATCACCGATGCGTATGAAGAAAATAGCGATTTAACGAATTTGATGTTGGCTCCATTCTTCACTGAAATTTTAAACTCAGGTCAGCAAGATTGGCGTGAGGTAGTAGCTCTTGCTGCGACGAATGGAATCCCTGTTCCCTCATTTGGTGGCTCACTGAGTTACTATGATGCATATAGAGCTGAAAGACTCCCTGCGAACCTACTACAGGCGCAGAGGGATTTCTTTGGAGCGCATACGTATGAGCGAACAGATAAGCCAGAAGGAGAGTTCTTCCACACAGAAGACTGGCCAGATCTGATCAGCTAATCGCTTTTACAGAACGAGAAGATTTAAAAGCACCACCTTGTTAAAGGGTGGTGCTTTTTTTATTGGAGAAAAAGGGGGAAGGAAATCAGAACCTTTATTTTAAGGTCTTGATGTAGGAAAGGAGGTCGGCCATAGTTTGGTCTGGCAAGTTGCCGAAGGTTCTTGGCATGAAGGATCTTCCGCTGACATTTCCTTGGCCAATAAGGGCTGACTTCGCAATGAACGTTTGTGCCCCCCCTGGGCTAGCAATGATAACTCCGTCGTCATCACTTCTTAGCAAGTAACCTTCAGCAGCAAAGCCATCATTTCTTACTGCATAGGAGAGCCCAAAGGCAGATTCCATAGCTTCATCAGGGCTGACAATGGCAGTGATCAAGTGCGCTCTATCTCTAGCTGCAGAACCATCTAGCGGCGGGGCAAGTTCTTGACCTTCTCCCTGCACTGCGTGGCAGCCGAGGCAGCTGCCGAAAAGGGCTTTTCCAATGTCAGGGTTCCCTGTGAGTTTGGTGGTGGACTTGAAATAGTGTTCAGCTTTTTTACTAAGCCGTATCTTCTCTGCGTTCTCTTGCCCACTAAAGGCTGTAAAGAGGGACTGCATAGGCTTATTCTTTTTTAGGAATTTGGCAGCACGCTCTGATGAGGCAAAGTCCCAATGCTTGGATTGAATAGCTTTCTTACCTTGGAGAAAAGAGAGAAGAGTTGAGCCTTCTTTACTGTAGCTGAGTCGGTTTACAACTTGGCTTGTTTCTTGTTCGCTAAGGGTGGGGAGTATCCCTAGTAAAACTGAGGGAGCTTCCTTGTTGTTTTTTATAGCGAGTGCTCCCATGGCATGAAGGCGCGTAGAGAAGGTGTAGTCTTTATCCACTGCGATGGTTTGGTAGAGAGCCGTGTGGTTTCCTCGGGTGTGAGCTAAGTTTGAGATAGCTGCTGGGTGAAGGCGTGTTTTGTTTTTGTCATTTAGTAGAGCAGAGATAGACGTAACGTGATGCGGTGAGCGGAGTGCATCGACTAAGGAGAGAGCTTTCTTAACCTCCTTTTCGTCTCCAGATTTAAACATTTTGTCAATTTTGGAGATATAAAATTGAGATAAGGCTGGGCCATCGATATGGGATTTATTCTTGAGCGCAAGTTCAAGGAATACGTCGGCACGAGGTTCGAAGGTTTTCTTAAACGCAGCTTTAATTTTGGGGAAGCTGAGTAGTTTAGTAATTGAAATAAAGGTATTGTCATCGATCTCATTTTGAGATGCTTGTTCCCAATTTTTAAGAAACGCATCGGCAACCTGGTCCTTTGGCAGTGCTTGTAGTGCCCAGAGTAACCTTTCTGGAGCTTGTGCTTTTGTCGCTGAACTCTGAAGGTAAGTACTGAGTTCGGCAGTATAGGTTTCTAACGCTTTACGTGCTAGAAAACGCTCAAAGTTACGTTCGTAACCCTGACCAAAGAGATTGTTAGAGGCTGCTGGCTTACAAGCAGTGACTAGGAGGTCAATAGTGGCAGGGCTTGCTTGTCCTAGTTCTTCAAGGGTACGGATCGATTGAGAGCGGACCATTGCATTGTTAGCCTCGATCTGCTTACCGATGAGTGTGGCTACTTGTTCTGGAGTGAATGTAGATGTGCCGAGAGCTCTGATAGCTTCACGTGCTACATCTTGATCTTGCGTAGCAATAAGCTCTTTAAAGACTTGTTCGTTGTGCTGCCCAAGGCCGTTGATACTCCAGATGGCGAGGATTCTAACACTTTGGTGGCTACTTGTGTCGAGTGCTAGTTTTTCTAACTCCGGGGTGAGTTCTATAGCTTTTCGGTCGACGATTTGTTGCCACGCAGCGCGTTTTTCCCAGAGGGTGCGGCCATTCAAATGTTTTAAGAGTGAGCTGTTAGGCGCCTTGGCAATGTTAGGAATGGCGAATGCTTTTTGATCTTTGTGACGCACTCTCCAGATACGCCCATGCTTACGGTCACGGTCCGGGTGTCGAGTGCTGATCTCATTATGGGAAATGATCTTGTTATACCAATCTGCAATGTAGAGGCACCCATCTGGCCCGAACTCGATATTCACTGGGCGGAACCAATCATCCTGACACTTGAGAAATTCAGGATGAAGTTTCGCGTCAACTTTCCCTGAGGAATCGCGGGTGATTTTTACACAACTGATGGAGTTATTGATAGGGTTGGCGAGAAAGGCAATATCTTTCCAAACTGCTGGAAACCCGTAGTCACCATCTTCGGAAAATGCTAAGCCTGAGATGCCTGTGCCGCCCACACGAAAATCGTGGACATTTTTAAGAAGTGGTTGGTATTGGCGGATAGAGTCACCTCCGATACCAGAAATGCCTGTCATCTCCTCGGTGGGGAGGACGGAAAGGCCCGCATCGTTAGCTGAGGTGGAATACCATTGTCCGTTAGAGCGGATTTGATAACCCCAGACATTGTCTTTGGCTGTGCCAACGATTTCGAGTTCTGAGCCGTCAAGTTTTGCTCTGAGATTTTTCGCGTAGGTTACTTTTAGTTCCTGCCCAGTTTTGGGAAGTGTGACAAGACCTGAGTTTAAGGCACCATGGCTAAAATAGAGCCAGCCACCTGGGCCTCTCACGATGGAGTGAGCCATGGTGTGGGTGTCAAAAATTCCAAACCCGCTCATAAGGGTTTCTACTTTATCTTGCTTACCGTCCTTGTTGGTGTCATCGAGGAAGAAAAATTCTGACCCATGGGCAACAAAGCATCCATCTTTATATGGGTAGATACTCTGAGGTATGGCGAGCCCGTCGGCCCAGACACGGAGTGGGCCCTGTGCTCGCTGTGTGGGGTCTTCAATAATGAGGATTTTATCGTCTCCACGTTTTTTGAGAGTGTATAAATCTCTGACTTTTTGTAATTGTGGATATTTTTTATCCGCATCAGGATCAGTCATCGCGGATAACGTTTTTCGAAAATTGAGACCTGCAACGGGATCAAGAGGGTACATGACCGCAGTTTGTGTCCATAACCTTCCCGCATCATCGAAAGTAAGGTCGATCGGGTTGATCAATCCATTGTCCTCAGAAGCGACTAATTCAATGACGAAGCCTTCAGGAAGAGTGAAGCCTTTTAGCTGTTCAGCCTCTTCAAATGCCTTCGCTCTATAAGATCGTGTCTTTTTTTGAGCAGGCAGGGAGGTGCTGGAGAGTAAGGCTAAGCCAAGGAATAAAGTATTCTTAAATTGCATAATTGATAGTAAATTTTTAGCTGTTGAGAGACAACTAAAAAACAGTACTAACCAACAAGAAATCCTCACAAAAATGAGGGTTATCCACTTTTCAGAATGAGCGGGATTTTAGGTGCCAGCACCTGCTTTTTTTTTAAACAGGTAGCTTGAGCCTAGAGGCAAACGCGAGTGAACAGCTCGTTTAAGGGGAGGTTCATTCCAATGTAGAAATCTCCAAATTCTCCAAAACGTGCAGAGACTTCATCGAAGCGCATCTCATACACGATGTCCTTAATGTAATAGGTATCGTGGGCAAGGAGGGTGACCCCCCATTCATGCTCATCTAGACCTGTTGAGCCAGAGATGAGCTGAAGAATTTTGCCTGAGTATTGTCTGCCTGTTTTGGCATGACCGCCCATGAGCTTTCGGCGAGCCTCAAAATCCATGGAATACCAGTTATCATCACCTAAGCGGCGCTTAGACATCGGGTAGAAACAGATAGCAGCCCATTCAGGCAGAACTGGATAGAGGCGATGCTGCATGTAGTGCTCCATGCGGGTGTCGAACTCATCCAGTGCACTTAGATATTCCTCCGAATCAACCTCAAGACCTTTTTCCGCCACAAGGGTATCAGCCGCATATTGCTCACGTGTCGTGGTGTATTCGCTCCGCTCAGTGAGGGAGAGGTAGCTATAAACGGGCTGTAAAATATCTGGGCCAAGGGAGAGGGTGAGGCGTTTTTCAAATGCGTTAGCATCCTGAAGATCAGGGGTGAGGAGCATGAAACCAATGTCCGCCTTCGGGGTAGCGATGGAAAAGGTGAGCAGGTGCGTGTCCTTATGCGCTTTTATCTCGTGAACTAGCTCGGTCAGGCAGGTTTTGGCTTCGCGTTGCTCCTGCTCTGAAAGCATCGACCATTGAGAATAATCGATAGAATAAAAGAGGTGCATGACGTGCCAACCTTCTTTGGGCACAAGTGGATTGATAGCTTTAGACATGGATAAGTTTACTTTGTTTTGAGTTCGGTAGGAGGGATAGGAATCACACAGATTTCCTTAGTCCCCTCTGAGAAATTTTCTTTGAGAACCAGCTCCCAATACGGAGGTTCGGAAAAGAGATAGCCTCGAAAATCTGAGTGTTTTTTATAGCCGACAGTATTAGTTAAAGTCAGTGTGGTTTGATTAGAGGCTAGCTCCTCTGGGCTAAGGTCAATACGGAATGGGTCACCTACGGTAGCTCCTTCAACATCTCGGAAAAAGGCAATCAGGCTCCCACTGGACTGTTGATTCAGCTTGAGTGTTACCTCGGGAATAATCACTACTCCATCTTCAGCAACATCTCTCTCTTGGACTTCTCTCCAAATTATTGAGGCTGTATCGATAGTGATGCTTTCTCCCTGGATTGGGTAGCGAATCTCCGAGGACGGCTCTACGCCAGCAAATTCCTTCGCATATAAAGTAAGCATAGCGCCACCTAGAATGAGGAGAAAGACCGTAAATAGAGTGATCAGGAGAAAGCTATTGCTCTTATTCTCTGGATTTACGGGTGTGCTATGGACGATCTCTTCACTCATTTCTTTTGTAGATGTTTATAGGCGAAACTTTGGAATATGCAACTGTAGGCTGGTAAAAGGGCAAAAATAGGTTGATTATTGCGTAAGCCTGTTGCATCAATGCATCACCAACCCAACTTTTTACTGTGGCTGACATCGAAGACATCAATCCCGAAAACGCAAAAGGCAAGTTCTATGTAGACTGCCAGTGCATTGACTGTGACCTGTGCAGAGAAACTGCTCCGAATAATTTCACGCGTGAAGACGACGAGGGTTATTCCTATGTGCATAAACAGCCAGAGAATGATGAAGAGGTGGAGCAGTGTATCGAGGCCATGGAAGGGTGTCCGGTAGAAGCGATCGGTGATGATGGCAGCTAACCCGAGGCGTAAAAAACTTTCCACATCAGAGCGGCTCCGGTTCCACGCCAGAGAGCAGGCACTCAGAGACCTCCAAGAGAGCTTCAGTGCTCCCAATCTTGATAGAAATATCTCCGAGGCTAAAGACTACCTTGATAGTATTATTAAGGAAATCGGCGCTAAAGAAGGCGTAGAGCATCAAGTGCTCATCGACTCTTGGGCAAAGATAGCAGGGGACTTTGTCGCAAACCATGCAGAGCCCCACTCACTGCAACGAGGCGTCCTCGTGCTCCGCGTCGTGCAGCCATCGATGCGTTTTCATCTTGAGCAGTTAAAAGGAAAGCTACTCAAAAATCTCCAAACGGAATTGGGGAAAAATGTAGTGAAACAAGTTCGCTTTCAACTCGGATAAAAAAGCCTTATGCTTACTCATTATAAAAATTGGATTTTTGATTGGTCAGGCACCATTGTTGACGATGTTGCTGTAGTGGTCGATGCCACGAATCACGTGATGCGCCATTATAAAAAGCCAGAACTCGACCGTGCAGGTTTTCTTAGCTCTTTTCGACTTCCTTATGGCGAGTGGTATGCAGAGATCATCCCAGAAGCTGATCTGGAAGACGTGGAGAGGCACTTTCGAGAGGGGTTTTCAGCCTCTAAAGCCTCTGTTCCTGTACTGCCTCATGCTAGAGAGTTTCTGACGCTCCTTAAAGAAAAAGGGAAAACCCTATTCGTGTGCTCATCAGTAGATCCTGCTTCCTTTGATGAGCAAGCTACTGAACATCAGCTTCTCGGTTTTTTTGAAAAAACCTATACAGGTGTGCTGGATAAGAAAGACCTCATAGGTGATATCCTAAAGGCGCATCAGCTAGATCCCGCTGAAACCATTTTTGTAGGAGATATGATCCACGACATAGAAACCGCCCACCACGGTAAGCTCTCAAGCCTTGCAGTGCTGACCGGTTATAATACAAAAGCCGAGCTCGAATCAGCCCGGCCTTCGTATCTGGTGGAGAATTATTCTGAGTTTTTAGCTTAGCTTTTCTCCAAATCCACAGCTTTAACGTGAGCTTTGTAGTTACGCACCTCTTCTTTGATTTTAGGAATGAGGATAAAAAGACCAATAAGGTTCGGGAATACCATGGAGAAGATCAAGGCATCGGTGAGTCTTAAGATGTTACCAAAACTTAGAGTGCATCCCATTACAACGAAGACACAGAACATGATTCTGTAGGCCATGATAGAAGCTTTGCTATTCCCTAGAATATAGACCCAGCCTTGTTCTCCGTAGTATGACCATGAAATCATAGTGGAAAACGCGAAGAGTAAAACTGCTACGAAAAGGACATAAGGGAACCATGGAATAACACTTTCAAAGGCTCTAGAAGTGACGGCAATAGCTTCGGTCCAGTCCGAACTTTCTGTATACTGTCCAGTAAGAATAATGACGAGAGCTGTGATAGTGCACACCACGACAGTATCAATGAAAGGTTCCAGCAGGGCAACATAGCCTTCAGAAGCTGGGCGTTTAGTCTTCACTGCAGAGTGAGCAATAGGGGCTGATCCAAGACCGGCTTCATTGGAGAAAGCTGCTCTTTTTACACCTTGAATAATAGCTCCAAGTAAGCCACCTCCTACAGCTGTAGGATTAAAGGCTTCTGTAATGATTCTCTGTATTACTCCTGGAACCTCACCAATGTGAATTAGAATAATGTAACATGCTGCAAGAAGATAGATAGCGCACATGAACGGGACAATGGCTGCTGTAGCTTTAGCGATACTTTTAATTCCGCCGATAATAATGACCCCCACAGCGATGGCCATGATGAGTCCGAATACCCAACCGTTCTCATCAAAAAAGCTCCCTTCACCTCCAGAGATAATCACCATTTGTGTATAGGCTTGGCTTCCTTGGAACATATTACCTGCTCCAATAGCACCACCAACACAAGCAAGAGCAAACATAACAGCAAGTACTTTACCAAGTGGAGCGAGCCCCATTTCGGCAAGACCTTTTGAGAGGTAATACATCCCGCCCCCTTTGACCCGCCCGTTTTCATCAATTTCCCTATAGCGAACACCTAATGTGCATTCACAAAATTTTGTAGTCATTCCAAAGAGACCACAAAGAATCATCCAAAAGGTGGCACCAGCCCCTCCTATACTAATAGCAACAGCAACTCCTGCAATATTTCCTAATCCTACTGTGGCAGAAAGCGCGGCAGTAAGAGCCTGGAAATGATTAATTTCACCAGGATCATCCTTAGAACCGTATTTTCCTCGGATCGTATTGACTGCTGTTTTTAGGCCTGTGATATTAACAAAGCCAAATATAAAGGTGGTGATGATAGCTGCTGAAGCTAGCAATATTAAAACTAAAGGAGTCTTAGTATAGGGATCTTTCCAGAAAACAATCGCTTCGGCGTAGTCTGCAATGGTTTTAAAATATCCGTCAATTACAAGATCAAAAGACTGCGGAGCTGTAGCGACCTCAGAGGCAGAAAGAGCTGAAGAAAATAGCAACAGGAGGAAGGTAAAAAAGAATCGTTTCATATGTATAATGAGTATGTTTTCCGCTTAAAGCTGATCCAAAATCTCAGCACAATACTGGGACCATGTTTCAAGATTTGGTTTTATAGTATTTTGTAGCTCGTCAACAGAGCTAAATTTAACATCTGCGATCGCGTCTTCTCCAGAGCTGACTTGATCTGATTCTAGTTCCACGAGGTGGACAACTCCTAAGTGCACTTTTCCGACTTCGTTAGAATCGTCATTTAGGATAGCTATCACCTTATGGGAGTAGTTTCCTTCGATATTGAGTTCTTCATCGATTTCTCTTTTTACCCCCGCCATGTAAGTCTCCATTCCCAGAGCGTCATCACGCATGTCCACTGGATTGATGTGGCCACCAATGCCCATCGAGCCTTTTGCATGTAGTCTAGCTTCACCGCCCGCTTTACCTCTCACATAGTGGAGGAATTTCCCCTTGTAGCGGAACAGAGCATAGGGGATCAGCTGTTTATGCGTAGGGTCTTCCTCCGCAGTACCACGATCCATAAAAAAATTATTCTCTGGGTTGATAAGCTGAGGAAGGTAGTCCTCAACCTCAGTTGAAATCCCCTGAAACGCTCCGACAGAGTCGAAAAGCTCTCTTTTTACCACTAGAATTTTTTCTCCTTTATAGTCTTTCATAATTGTAATGTGTTTGGCTAAAAACTTACGCGTTTTTTTGAGATAGCACGTAGCTGGCAATACGCGCTGTATCACCATCCGCAGCCCAGACGTTTCTTAAGAAATCAGCCATTGGAATGTTCCCGTGAGATTGGAGAAATCTTCTGTCTCCTCCACAGCCAAACATCAGATCCGGGTGAAGTTCTCCACGGAGTTTAGCTTCCGCTTTCTTAATGATCCTAGGCAGATATGGCATACCTTCTAAACTGTCCTCTCTGGAGGGCACATCCTGCCCAGTGAGTTCCAGTGTAGAGCTATTCCCTGACTGCACGGCGAGGAAATAGTCTCTTCTAACCGCCGCTACAAGTAAGGCGGTAGAGCGGCTAGGAGAGCCACAGTCACCGAGATCTTCAACAAAATCAAAAAGCTCTCGTGGCTTGCAGCCGATGCTTCCCAAAAATGTGAGATCCTCCGCAGAGTAGTAGCTTTGGTAATCTTTGTTTCCTGCCTGATAGGCTGAAAGACAGCGGTCAAAAAGTGTGAAAAATTGTTCATTCCATTCCATGTCATTGATAGTGTCGAATGTTACGACTTTGTCAATTCAGAGCCTTCTCTATAGATGAAAAATGTCATGTTAGCCTTTTCTCCTTGTCGCTTAACGAATTGCTGATAGTTCTACTTTAATTCATTTTCTATAACTTCATATAAACCCTTAGCTAATGGCCTCGAAAAAAAAAGTAACGCAGTCTCCTAACGTCAAAAATCCCAAAGTGAAAGCCCCTAAAAAAACGGCAAAAAAAGGTTCTCCAAAAGTGGCAAAGAAGGCTGCTAAAAAGGTGAGTAAGAAAAAAGTAGCCACCAAACCAGCCAAGAAAACGGCGAAAAAGGTTTCTAAAAAAGCTGCTAAAAAGGTGAGTAAGAAAAAAGTAGTCACCAAACCAGCCAAGAAAACGGCGAAAAAGGTTTCTAAAAAAGCTGCTAAAAAGGTGAGTAAGAAAAAAGTAGCCGCCAAGCCAGCTAAGAAAACGGCGAAAAAAGT
>JALZVA010000232.1 GCA_023301335.1 Akkermansiaceae bacterium | reverse complement strand
TCTCTACCTACTTGTGGACTAGCTCTTGCAGAAGCCGAGCGTTACCTCCCTCTTGCCGTTACTAACATTGAAGAGATTCTCGAAGAGGCTGGCCTCAGGCATGACGCCATCACCATCCGTATGACAGGCTGCCCTAACGGCTGCGGAAGACCTTTCCTTTCTGAAATCGCTTTCGTCGGGCGTGCACCAGGAAAGTATAATATGTACCTTGGAGGAGGACACGCAGGAGATCGTCTCAATAAACTCTACCGTGAAGCGATTACACGTGAGGAGATTGTCACCCTTCTCCGTCCTATCATCGAGGACTACGCAAAAACACGTGAAGAAGGAGAGAAGTTTGGAGACTTTGTTATTCGTGCTGGCTACATAGCCGCCACCGAAAATGGCGCTGATTTCCATAAAAATCTTAAGCCTGAAGCTAGCACTTCCTAGTGTTTAGCAACAAACCTTTACTGTATTCAACGGTGCTAGAAACAAAATCTATTGCAGAAACCTTAGTCGCTAAAAACGCTGGGGAACGTATCGCTTACCTCCATGAAGCTTACGGAAAGCGTATTGTCGCTAGCACTAGCTTTGGACTTCAGGCAGCAGTGATGCTACACCTCATTGCTGAGTACGCTCCAGCTATTCCTATTATCTTCGTTGATACTGGCTATCTCTTTCCTGAGACCTACCATTACATCGAACAGCTTAAAGAACAACTCGACCTCAACCTACACATTTATCTCCCTAACATGACAGCCTCGCACCAAGAGGCTATCTATGGTAAATTATGGGAACAAGGTGAAGACGGGAATAAAAAATACGCTCTACTCAATAAAGTAGAGCCAATGGCCCGAGGAATGAAAGAGCTTGGCGGAGACATTTGGCTCTCAGGCTTACGCCGTTGCCAGTCCTCTAGCCGTGCAGATCGTGCCTTTGCGGAACAACAAGGAAGTAAAACAAAAGTTTACCCTATTCTTGATTGGGCAGACGCCCAAGTTTCAAACTACTTCTTCAAGCACCACCTCCCAAGACATCCGCTGGAGCAGAAAGGCTATGTGACTATGGGAGACCATCACTCTACTATCCCCTTAGAAAAAGGAATGACTCCCGAGCAAACCCGCTTCAACGGAAAAGGCTACGAATGTGGACTACACGTACCGGATTTTCAAATCTAACACTCTCCCCTCCCTGTCTCCCCCTGGAAAGCTCGTCTCTTAACGATATCCTCTTTCCGTTTCTACTGCCCTATCGGATGCCAAGTGGTCTTCACCTCTTGGAAATCAAGAATATGGTAGGGGCTTTGGTGTAGTGCGGCATCATCTCTAAGGATCACCCTCTTTAGATTTTCCGCTCCTAATTCGCGTGCTAATTTACGCTCTTCAATCTCGCCTGAGCAGAGCAGTAATGCGTTCACGTCCATATGACTCGCCATCACAGGTAAAAGCTCGGACCTCATTCCAGTTAGAATATTCACCACACCAGCAGGAACATCTGAGGTCGCGACAACCTCCGCAAGAGTGATCGCGCTGACCGGCATCATATAAGAGGCTAAAAGCACGCAACTATTCCCTCCGACTATCACAGGAAGTATCGCTGATAACACACCTAATAAACTACTTTCCTCTGGGGCCACCACGGCCACCACACCCATTGCTTCCTGTGTGGACATATTATAATGTGGACTGCTCACGGGATTCACGGAAGAGAACAGGGCCTGATACTTATCACACCATCCTGCATAATGCACGACTAAATCGATCGCCTCGCTTACCTCCCTTGCCGCGACCTCAGGGCTCACTCCTTCCGATGTAAGCTCTTGCACAAACTGTACAAACCTACTCTCTAACATCTCCGCAATACGGTAAATGATTTGGCTCCGTAAAAAAGCGGAAGTATCACCCCATCCTTTTGCTGCGCCACGCCCTTCTACCACCGCATTTCTAACGTCTTTTTTACTGGCTTGAGAAACATTACAAATGACATCCCCCTCTCCATTTACGAGCCTATAGGTCCTTCCCGATTCTGATCGAGGAAACTTTCCTCCTATGAATAGCTTGTATGTTTTCTTTATGACACTTCTATCTTCCATCGTAATCTCTCTGGTTAAAATCCTATTTCTACATACGGGGCTAGTCCATGCACGCCTCCTTCTCTGCCTATCCCACTTTCTTTATAGCCTCCAAAGGGTGAACAGGGATCAAGTTTGTTAAACGTGTTTGCCCACAGGACACCTGCTCGAATCTCAGAAGTAATGCTGAAGCTCTTAGCCCCCTTATCCGTCCAGACTCCTCCAGATAGCCCATAAGGAGTGTTATTAGCTTTATCGATAGCTTCCTGAGGTGTCCGAAAACTCTGCACAGTAAGCACTGGACCAAAAATTTCCTCCTGCACCACACGATGGCTCTGAGCACAATCTAACAGCAATGTTGGTCTATACCAACTTCCTTCTTTTGGTAGCTCTTGACCTGAGTCCCAGAGTTCACAGCCCTCTGCCTCTCCACATGCAACGAGCTCCGAGATACGGGCAAGCTGCTGAGAGGAATGGATCGCCCCAATGTCTGTATTCTTATCGAGCGGATCGCCAATCACTAATTGATTCATCCGTTCCTTTAATTTATCCACCACCTCTTGATAGACACCTTCCTGCACTAACAGGCGTGACCCAGCACAGCAGACATGACCTTGATTAAAAAATATTCCATTTATCACCCCTTCTACAGCTTGATCGATCGCTGCATCCTCAAAGACTATCTGAGCTGCTTTCCCGCCTAACTCCAAAGTGAATCGTTTATGCGTCCCGGCAAGCTGACGTTGAATCTCTTTGCCTACCTCTGTGGAGCCTGTGAAAGCGACCTTATCCACGTCGGGATGATTCAACAATGATTTCCCTGTTTCCTCTGCCCCCGTCACGATATTCACCACTCCTGGAGGGAACCCCGCTTCTTCAAATAGATCCATGAGTCTCAACACCGATAGCGAAGTCGTCTCAGCGGGCTTCAGCACCACTGTATTACCACATGCTAGAGCTGGAGCAATTTTCCACGCCGCCATCAATAGAGGGAAATTCCACGGTATAACCTGCGCACAGACCCCTAAAGATCTGACACTCCTTCCCGGAAAAGCAAACTCTAACTTATCAGCCCATCCTGCATGGTAAAAAAAGTGAGAGGCTACCAATGGGAGATCGATGTCTCGACTCTCGCGAATCGGCTTTCCTCCATCCAAAGTCTCTAACACAGCAAATTCCCTAGATCTTTCTTGAATCAAACGTGCTAAGCGGAACAAGAGCTTCCCCCTCTCTAAGCCCGACATATAACCCCACTCGCCTTCATAGGCTGAGCGTGCAGCCTGCACAGCTAAATCAACATCTCCGACACTAGCTACAGCCACCTCTGCTAATTTTTTCCCCGTAGCAGGGTTTATAGTGTCCATATACTCCCCCTCTTCTGGAGCTAGCCATCCTCCATCTATATAAAGGTCATATCGTTCTCTAAGATCGACCAAGGACGTATTTTCTAACGCGGCCTCATCATTGTTAGAATCGGTAAATTTACTAAAATCACTCATTTTTTTAACTTAGTCTTTAGAAAAATAACAGTTACTCTGGTAGTTCCCTGTTGATTGTTTTCGCAATTGCATCAAAAGGTCAGTGGTCAGCGAGCTCGCGCCAAAGCGAAACCAATCTGAGCTTAGCCACTCCTTACCCAGAATCTCTCTCACCATAATCAGGTATTGTAAAGCTAGCTTCGCCTTACTAATCCCCCCCGCTGGTTTCATCCCCACCATACGCCCAGTCCTGCGATAATAGTCACGGATAGCCTGGAGCATCACTAAGGTGTTAGGGAGAGTTGCATTGACTCCTACTTTACCCGTCGAGGTCTTGATAAAATCTGCACCTGCGCCCATCGCTAGCTCACTGGCAATCCTGATATTATCAAATGTCTGTAACTCTCCTGTCTCAAGGATCACCTTAAGGTGCGCGTCTCCACAGGCTTCTTTAATCTGCACGATCTCTTCAAACACCTCTTCAAATTTTCCCGATAAAAATTTCCCGCGGCTAATTACCATATCAATTTCGTCTGCACCTGCCTCTACAGCAAACTTCGTGTCCTCTATCCGCAGAGCCAGTGGAGCCTGTCCTGAAGGAAAAGCTGTCGCAACACTCGCCACTTTCACCGTCGAGGCGTGCTTATCTATAAGCTTCCGAGCCACGCTTACCATTGACGGATACACACAGACCGCTGCCGCTGGTCCGATCTCTGGAGCACGCACATCAGGTCGCATCGCATTCATGCACATCTGCCTCACTTTCCCCGGCGAATCTGCTCCTTCAAGAGTCGTTATATCTAACATGCTCACCGCTAATTTTAGCGCAGCAAGTTTTCCCTCACCTTTCAAACTACGCGTCTGAATCCGTGCGGCACGCTCCTCTACACCACGCTGATCAATGGGAGGGATTTGAGATAAATCAGGTAAACTCGGCATCATTTAAAAATGTTTAACAAAGGACTACGCTATGCCGCAATTCAATAATCCTCTATTCCGTGACAGGCGAAGAATTTCAAAAAGAAAGCGAATTAGAATTCACCTATTCCTTCTTACTCTCCCGATGCGTTGGAGTCGCTCTCCTTTTCCTCAAGGAACGCTAACACCTTCGTAAGTGCTCGCCCTCGATGGCTCATCGTATTCTTCACCTCATTCCCCAGTTCGGCAAAGGTTTTTTCAAACCCTTCAGGAATAAACAAGGGATCATATCCGAAGCCACCAGTCCCCTGCATTTCTTGGATAATGCGCCCCTCAACCACGCCTTCAACATGAGCTAACACTTTTCCCGCATCCGCCAATACCATCACACAGCGAAAACGGGCGGCACGAGAGCTTCCTGCTGGTAGCTTCTCTAACTCCCGCATCAATCTCTCATTATTTTTTTCATGATTCCCCTCTTCTCCACCAAAGCTAGAAGAATACACCCCAGGTTCTCCTCCTAGAGCATCCACCTCCAGCCCAGAGTCATCAGAAAGGAC
>JALZVA010000231.1 GCA_023301335.1 Akkermansiaceae bacterium | reverse complement strand
CCTTCTGAGACGAGTGCCATGCCTACGACGTAGTCTCCGGCAACGGGCTTGATTCCTGCTACACCTGCGGTGCCACGTCCCATTGGGCGTGCCTGCTCTTCTGCGAAGCGGAGGGAGAGGCCTTTACGGGTAACGAGGATGATCTCATTCTTACCACTTGTTAGGCGGACGTCGATGAGTTGGTTTCCTTCATCTAACTTGATGGCGATGATGCCGCCTTTACGGTAGTTCTTAAAGTCGACGAGTGAGGTCTTCTTAACCTTTCCGCTTCTGGTGGCGAAGAGCACGTAGCCGTTTTCCTCTCCGAAGGTGATGTCATTGCCTTCTTCGTCTGTCTTACGTTCGAGACGGAGTGTGGCTGCGATATTTTCTTCTGGAAGAAGATCTAACACATTTTTAATAGAACGGCCTTTAGAAGCTCTTGAGCCTTCAGGAAGTTCATAGACACGCTCTACAAAGACGCGGCCTGTGTCGGTGAAGAACATGAGGTAATCATGTGCCTGGGCGGAGAAGAGGTGCTCGACAAAGTCTAACTCTTCTTCTGCTGTGGCGTTTGCCTTCTTGGTCTCCATGCCTTTGACTCCTTTTCCTCCACGTGCCTGCACGCGGTATTCTGCGGATGGAGTTCTCTTAATATAACCTTTGTTAGAAAGGGTGACGATCATGCCGTCATTAGAGATGAGGTCTTCAATGGCGATCTCTCCTTCGTCCGGAAGGATTGGGCAGTGACGTGGAGTAGCGTGCTTTTCTTTAACTTCTAGGAGCTCTTCTTTGATGATGTCTAGCACGCGCTGCTCGCTGCCTAGAATGTCGAGGAAGTCTTTGATATCGACTAAGATGCCATCGTACTCCTTCTTGACCTTGTCTCTCTCCATTCCGGTGAGTTGGTAGAGGCGTAGTTCGAGGATGGAGTTGACCTGACGATCTGTGAAGATGTAGCGGTCACCTTGGACAGATGGCTGTGAGCGAATAAGGACGCCTAGCTGCTCTGCTGTCTTGGTGGAGAAGTCGTAGCGTTTGAGCTTTTCCTTGGCTTCTTCACGGTTCTTGGAGTCGCGAATCATCTTGATGAAGTCATCTAGGTGTCCGAGGGCAAGAAGGAAGGCTTCTAGGTTCTCCGCGCGGGCTTCTGCCTTTTTCAGAAGGTATCTGGTGCGGCGGATGATGACTTCACGGCGGTGTTCGATGAATGCGTCTAAGCAGTCCATGATGGACATTTGCTTCGGGCGGCGTTCATGGATGGCGAGCATGTTCACACCGAAGGAGGTCTCCATGGCGGTGAGCTTGAAAAGCTGATTTACGACCACCTGTGGGCGGGCGTCACGCTTCAAGGTGATCTCGATACGGGTGTTCTCATCTGAGAGGTCACGCATGCCTGAGATGTCTGTCAGTACTTTTTCCCTCACTAGTTCAGCGATTCTTTGCTGAAGTGTGGCACGGTTCACTCCGTGTGGTACTTGTGTGATCATGATCATGGAGGTGCCTGAGGCTTTTTCCTCAACTTCCATGGTGCCACGCATCTTGACTGAACCACGTCCTGTGTGGAAGTAGCTATCGATGCCTCTAAAGCCACGAATTTCACAGGGTGATGCGAAGTCTGGGCCTTTGATAAATTCTTTTAGTTCATCAATGGTGAGCTGTGGATTATTAATCCGTGCACAGACTCCATCGATGACCTCTCCCATATTATGTGCGGGAATGTTAGTGGCCATCCCTACTGCGATCCCTGTGCCACCATTTACGAGGAGGTTCGGGATGGCGGCGGGGAGCACGACTGGCTCGTCCCGCGTCTCATCATAGGTGGCGGTCATGTCGACGGTCTCTTTATCGAGATCGATCATCATGGCTGAGCCCATATGAGTCATACGGGCCTCCGTATAACGCATGGCTGCGGGTGCATCCCCTTCCACGGAACCGAAGTTCCCTTGTCCGTCCACGAGGATTTCACGCATGGTCCATGGCTGCGCCATGTTAACGAGTGTTGGGTAGATGGCTCCGTCACCGTGTGGGTGGTATTTACCCATGGTGTCACCCACGATACGGGCACACTTGAGGTGTGCCTTCGATGGGGAAAGCGAGAGGTCATTATGCATGGCATAGAGCAGGCGTCTCTGCGATGGCTTTAACCCGTCACGCGCATCTGGTAGGGCACGGGAGATAATAACAGACATTGAGTAGTCCAGGAAGGACTTCGACATTTCGTCTGCAACGTTGATTAGCTTAATATGGTCGTTAGACATTTAAAAAAGTTTTCTACTTAAAATTTATTTATTCGAAGGAAGTGGTTTTACTAACTTCATTAGACATCTAGGTTTTTCACGTTAAGGGCATTATCTTCGATGAAGCGTTTACGAGGCTCGACGATGTCTCCCATGAGGATATCAAACATTCTGTCTGCTTCGATGGCGTTTTCTTCATCTAGGCGCACTCTGAGGAACTGACGTTTCTCAGGATCCATGGTGGTGGAGTAAAGTTCCTTAGCGTTCATCTCTCCGAGTCCTTTGAAGCGTTGGATACGCATCCCACGGCGGCCGATTTCGAGCACGCGGTCGAGGATTTGGAAGAGGTTAAATACAGGAAGGGCGTCTTCTCCTTCTCCATTTCCTTCTACTAATTGGTAGAGTGGGACGTCGTCTGAGTAGAATGGATCGGTTTCGACACCGAGTTCGTTGAGACGTGCTAGGATCTTACTGATAGCGGTTGATTCATGCAGTTCGTGTTTGACTGCGCGGCGTTGCACACCACCGAGTTTTTCTCGGTAATCGGCGATTTCTAAATCTGTTAGTTCTTCATCAAAGAGGCGTAG
>JALZVA010000230.1 GCA_023301335.1 Akkermansiaceae bacterium | reverse complement strand
ATGTAATTCTCCTAGATTGTATAGGGCTAGTTCTTTTCTCTTTGCCGTGTCTTGCTTCCGCTTAGTGAAGGATTTCTGCGTTTCTTCCTCTTCTGTCTCGGGGTTTTCAACAGTCTGTGCACCAAGGTTAGTATTGATGTAATCACGGTAAACTTGCTTAGCTTTTTCTTTATCTCCCCATTGTGCGTGAGAAGTAGCGATTGAGTATGCGGTCTTATCTGCGTGGATATGAGTCGGGTGCTCCTCTAAATACGTGTGCACTTCTTTTATCCAGTAGTTAAATTCTAATGGCTTTCCTC
Organism: Akkermansiaceae bacterium; assembly: GCA_023301335.1. Classification (GTDB taxonomy): domain Bacteria; phylum Verrucomicrobiota; class Verrucomicrobiia; order Verrucomicrobiales; family Akkermansiaceae; genus Rubritalea. The sequence continues at coordinate 3,876 of JALZVA010000230.1, read as the reverse complement.
CTTGCTGACAAAGTGTGTGAAGGCGTAACCAGTGGGCATCTGCGAGGAGTCCACGTGACTCCTTCATACTACCCTCTTTCACCTGCTTAATCAGCTCATTCAGATAGATTGTAGCTAGCTTCCGCCGGTTGCTACGATGCAGGGCCTCTGCTAAGGCAAAGCGCACGGCGCCTACAGATTTCCCCTTCGCGATAAAACGTTTAAGGTCACAGGAAGTGATGCGCTCTAGGCTTCCAATCTTCCCTTTCCACGTTTGATCAAACTCAGCTAAATATTTGAGACACTCCTGCTCTACGGCTAAATTATTAGACTGCTTCTGGCGAACTTCCAGTAATTTGAGTCGCACCTGCTCACGGATCTCCACTCCACACTCGATATCTAACACCTCTGAATAAATATGATAAGCCGCATCATAGTTAGGATTTACCGTCACTATTCCGTCTTCTTTTTCGCCATCCGCGAAGCTCTTCGCATACTGCATGAGCTTATTAGCTGTCTCTACCTTTCTCTCCTGCTTAAGCGAGTCTTGTAATAGTTCCTTATACTCCGAGGCTGCCTTCTCATGCCCTCCTTCAAGAAAGTAAGCATCAGCGATGAGGAACCTAGCCTTCCCCAGCCACCTACTCTTTGTGTGCTCCTTAATAATTTTCTCTGCACTCTCACGTGCCTTGGCATACTCTTTATTCAGATACAATGCTCTTGCCGCGTAGTATAGGAGCTCGTCATTACCTTTCTTCTGCGTATTCTCTTGCTGTAGTTTATCGAGTAGGTTGGCTGCTTTTTCATACTCCTTAGTCTGCATCCATGACTTGGCTTGATCGAGCGAGTCCGCAGATAAGGTAGTGAAGTTTAGAGAAGAAACGAGGAGTAAAGGTAGGACAGAAAATTTCATCATGCTTAAACCGCATTATATTTGTCAATTTGATAGTGGCTAGCAAATTTTCACCTCGTTTACAATTCTTTACAATTGGACCACTTCCTTCAAAAACAAAAAAGCGTCCTATGGTTTCCCATAGGACGCTTAATAAATTGTTAGGTAAAGAGCTTATTCAGCAGCAGTTGCTTCTGCAACTTCAGCTTCAACTTCCTCTTCTTCCTTGCGGTCTGTCCACTCAATCACTGCCATAGGAGCGGAGTCTGTCATGCGTGCACCAAGTTTGGTGATGCGGCAGTATCCACCTTGGCGGTCTTTAGCTTCTACAGCGACTTCGTCAAAGAGTTGCTTAACAACATCTTTGTGGCGAAGAAATGCGACTGCTTGACGGCGTGCATGCACGTCACCACGCTTTCCTAGTGTCACCATTTTTTCTGCAACTGGGCGAAGTGCCTTAGCTTTAGCAAGAGTGGTGCGAATGCGGCCATGTTGAATAAGGCTGCATGTGAGGTTAGCGAGTAGTGAGCGGCGGTGAGCGGCGTCACGCTGAAGTTTTACGGTTTTGCGGCGATGTCTCATCGTGATAATTCCTTTCTATTAAATTAGGTATGTGTTTAGTCGTCGTTAAGGTTTTGCGCAATAAGGTCAGCGAGACCTACAGGAGCTTCCTCTTCAACAGTGATTCTTGGTGCAGCAACAGATGCCATTGGACCAGTGAGTAATGATGGGTCAAGAGCCATTCCAAGACCGAGTCCAAGCTCAACGAGCTTATCCTTAATCTCATTGAGTGACTTTTTACCAAAGTTTCTATACTTCAGCATTTCTGCTTCTGATTTCATTGCGAGCTGTCCTACAGAAGTGATGTTGGCGTTGTTCAAGCAGTTTGCTGCACGCACGGAGAGTTCAATCTCATTTACAGACATGTTAAGAAGCTTCTTAAGCGCTGCGTTTTCTTCACTCTGTTCTTCAACTTGGCTGTCAAACTCAACTGCATTGTCGTCGTAGCCAACAAATACGTCGAGGTGGTGACGAAGAATCGCTGAGGCCTGAAGCACTGCTTCTGAAGGCTCGATACGACCATCTGTCCATACGTCGAGGATGACCTTATCGTAGTTTGTCATCTGACCCACACGAGTTGCTTCAACAGCATACTTCACACGTGTAACAGGAGAGAAAATAGAGTCGATAGCGATCACACCGATCGGCATGTCAGGACGCTTGTTATCATTTCCTGTATTAAATCCACGTCCCACAGTGACTTCAAATTCACAGTCGAACTTTGTCTTACGGTCGAGCGTGCAAATAACGAGGTCTTTATCAACGACTTCATACATGTTGTCGTCTTGGATGTCACCTGCAGTGACTTGACCTTCTTTCTCTACTTTTAGGGTAAGCACTCTGGTTTCTTTCCCATGATGCTTAAACTTCACCTTCTTGAGGTTGAGGATGATGTCAGTAACATCTTCCACTACACCTGGAAGGCTGGAAAATTCATGTTGGCAGCCAGCAATTCTCACAGAGGTGATAGCTGCACCTTCGAGGGAACTGAGGAGCACACGACGGAGAGAGTTTCCGATAGTGTGGCCAAAGCCTTTTTCAAATGGTTCAGCGATGAACTGCGCGTAAACGTCAGTGGCTGTATCTTCGTCCTTAACCAAGCGGCTAGGGATCTCAAAACGGTCGAGAAGAACAGAATCACTGCTCTCTTCGATGACTTCTTCGTTATCTAGGATTTCTTCAGACATTATTAGTATGCTTTACCGGGTTACCCCCTACGCGAGCGGTTTCTCAGAGAGATCAGGGGACCAACGGTGATTTGATAATCAAGCTCGCGAGCGGCGAATTAAGGGGAATCACGAGAAACTTGCAAATACTTTCTAGGATTTTTAGAAGATAAAATGACATTTTATGAAATTCTTCTCCTATTGTGACTTCTCACTTCTCTTAAACTATCTATATTGACGCCACTATGAAATGGAGAAAAAACTCAAAAGGCTCTAAAATTCAGGATATTCGTGGTCGAGGCCGCAGCTTTGGCTTCGGTGGGGGTCGACGTGGCGGCGGCGCATTGCTCTCGTTTGCGCCCATGCTCTTTCGCTTACTAGGCGTAAAAGGCACCGTAGTCGCAGTCATCATCGGAGGTGCTATTTTCATGATGAAGCCTGAAATTTTCAGCATGCTTCTAGGTGGTGGTGGAAGTACGGCTCAGGTCGCTGATACCCAGTCCGTTTCATCAGAAGAGGAGAAAATCGCTATCCAGCTGATTAATAACACCAAGAGCAGCACGGATAGAATTTGGACAAAACTTCTCGGGGGCTACCGTGAGCCTAGCCTTGCTATCCATACGGATCGTAAAGGAACTGGACCTTATTACTTACCTTCTGAGGAAAAAATCCATATTGACCCTCAATTTTTCAGTGATTTGGCAACTCGATTCGACTCTCCTGGAGATTTCGCCCAGTCTTACGTGATCGCGCATGAATCCGCTCACCATATTCAGAAGTTGCTGAGCTTAACGACCTTTGTTCACCAGCAGCATGGTTCAGCTCACTATAATGACCTCTCCGTCAGACTAGAGCTTTATGCGGATTTTCTCTCTGGAGTCTGGGCATACCACGCTACTCGTGAAGGTCACTTTCAACTGGAAGAAGGTGACCTCGAAGAGGCTATTAACGCTGCGAATAACATTGGCGATGACGTTCTACAAAAGAAAGCAGGGGTGTGGAAAATCGACCCGAAAAAGTTCACGCATGGAACGGGTGAGCAGCGTGTAGCGTGGCTACTCTATGGGTTTAAATCAGGAGATCCCTTTGCGTGTAAGCTCTTTCACATCTCCCGTGATGGAAATGCAGTGGGGCAGCGCAGCCTCCTCCCACCTGCCCATTAAGCCAATTTTACAAAATCGCCCCCCAAACATCATTCTAATCGATGGTTACATCAGAATAAGTGTATAGACGCGTCTTCTTTTATTTGGCAAGGTGTCCCACACTATGGGTATTCAA
>JALZVA010000229.1 GCA_023301335.1 Akkermansiaceae bacterium | reverse complement strand
TTGTCACGGTTATTTTATTTCTGAAAATCTGAGTGGAAATCGCAGGCTCATGATAGCAGAAACAAGGCAGAAGAGCACTGCGGACCAGAGGCATGCCTGAATACCTCCTGCCATGTAACAAAGCCCAGAGCATAGAGTCCCGACTAATCTGCCCACTGCATTAGCCATGTAGTAAAACCCTACATTTAGAGAGACCTCGTCATCATTGGTATAAGCGAGGATGAGGTAGGAATGAACCGAAGAGTTGATGGCGAAGGCGAAGCCAAACAACGAAAGCCCGATAAGTAGTATTGTGCCAGAGGGGAGGGCAGGCAATAGGAGGGAGAGGGGGATAAGGGCACAGATACTAACGAGGATAAAACCCCATAAACGCGCAGCCTTGACTGCGGAGGTCAGCCCTTGCTTAGCTCCAGTAATCTTCGGTGCGGCAGCTTGGACGCACCCGTAGCCAATAACCCATGCGGCCATGAAGCCCCCGACTTGGGAAAATGACCAGCCGAGCGTTTCATGGAGAAAGATAGGGACACCGATGACAAACCACACATCTCGGGAAGAGAATAAAAAAGCTCTGGCAAGAGAGAGCGTATTGATCGCTGAGGACTTTGAAAAAAGTGTGGAGATTTTTGGCTTATGTTTACTTTTTCCAAACTCGGTACGCACCAGCAGTAAGCAGACGATGAGGGTAAGAAACAGTAACCCAGCTAAACCCAATAAGGCATGTTGATAGCCTAAGTAAGTGAGAAGAAACCCTCCGATGAAAAAGCCAACACCTTTGAGTGCATTTTTGATTCCTGTGAGGAGGGCTACCCAGATGAAAAGTCGGGATTCATTTGCATTACCTTGCTCGGGCAGGAGGAGCTTCACTGAGCTCTTGGAACTCATTTTGGTAAGATCTTTTGCCACTCCAGAGAGAGCTTGAATCCCCATAACGAAGAACAAGGAAAGCACACTGACTTCGCTGAGTGAGGTGAAGGAGAGGGCGGTGAGCGCGATGACTTGCATCACGAGTCCCAAGAACAGCGTTTTTCTTAAACCATAGCGAGCACCGATCCATCCGCCAATGAGGTTGGTAATAATCCCCGCAAATTCGTAGAGCAAAAATAGAAAGGATAGCTGTATAGGAGAGTAACCCGCTGCGTGGAAGCGCAAGAGCACGACCATCCGTAAGGCCCCATCGGTGAGCATAAACGCCCAGTAAGCCAAGGTGACGAGCGAGTAGGTGGATCGTGTGATGGTGCTCATGGTCTTAGCTTTTTAACTAAGGGGAAGCGATGGATTTGGCAACCTTTTGGCAAAGTTCCATCATGCGTGTGGCGTAGCCGACCTCGTTATCATACCAGACTAGGATTTTGAGCATGTTGCCGTCCACGACCATGGTGGATGCGGCATCGATGATCCCAGAGCGAGAATCATTAGTATAATCGGAAGAAACTAATGGTTTTTCTTCGTAGCCGAGGATTCCCTTTAGCTCTTTTTCGGAGGCTTCTTTGAAGAGTGCGTTGACCTCTTCCTCTGTGGTGTTTCTTTTAAGAGAAAAGACACAGTCGGTGATGGAGGCGTTGAGCAAGGGGATACGGACGGCAAGTCCATTGAGTTTTCCAGAAAGTTCAGGATAGATCATAGTGATCGCTGTGGCGGAGCCTGTAGAAGTGGGGATGAGAGAGTTCACCGCAGAGCGGGCTCTACGCAGATCCTCATGTGGAGAATCGATGATCACCTGGGTATTAGTGAGAGCATGCATGGTCGTGATCGTCCCTTTTTCAATGCCTATCTTCTCATGGATCACTTTGATTGGAGGGGCTATACAATTAGTCGTGCAGGAGGCTGCTGTGAGAATGTCGTGCACCTCGGCATCGTAAAGGTCATCATTACAACCCATCACGATATTGAGTGCATCTGCATCTTTGACCGGGCAGGCCACGATGACTTTCTTCACGCCCTGATCGAAGTAAGGCTGAAGGGCTTCTCTGGTCCGGTAAGCGCCAGAGGAATCAATCACGATGTCACAGCCAGACCAGTCAACCGCTTCGATCGTATCAAAGAAGCTGATAGGAATACGCTGCCCATCGATCAATAGAGTCTCTTCTGTTGAGGAAATTCCCCTTTTCCAACGACCATGAACCGTGTCGAACTCTAATAGGTGGCTGGCTGTCTCAGCTGTGCCTCTGGCTTCATTGATCTGCGTGAGAGTATACTCCGGATGGTCAAATCCAGCTCTTAGCCCGAGCCTGCCCATGCGGCCAAAGCCATTGATTCCTACATTGATACTCATTTTTCTCTGGTAGATAGTTTTCGCTGATTTTTTAAGGAGAATGCCACTAGCTCCTTTTGGAGATGAGTCCGGAGATACGTCCTCATCACTTTATTGGAAACTAGAGAGTTTACCCTTTTTTGCAAAACATATTCATGTGACGAAACCGTGATAGAAGGATACGTTGGTATAAAAATTACTACTTGTAATACTGGACTAGTTAAAAATCTCAGCGTAGAACCTATTTCGTTACATAATCTAATGATTCTCTTATTCACTGTTGTCGGCATCGTCCTCATTGCTTCTGCTATTTGTGCAGGGGTAGAAGCAGCTTTATTCTCCGTAGCCTTGATTAAGGTCCGTCAACTTGCAGATTCTAAAGTAAAAGGTGCAAAATCATTACTCAAAATTAGTGAGAACATGAGTCGCCCGATTGCGATGATTGTGATT